>DASZYN010000590.1:0-8176 GCA_035545435.1 Acidobacteriaceae bacterium
ACCCGGGCCCTTGTGCCCGTACTCCCGCCCGAACATCGCGCGGATCGCCTCCAGCGCTGCCGCATCGCCCTCACGCGCCGCCGCCTTCAGCGCCTGCAGCGGCATGTGCATGAACTTGTTCATCAGCCCGCGCGTCAGCGCCTCCACCGCCTCCTGCTGCTCCCGGCTCAGCGATTGCAGCCACGCACGCTGCCGATGCAGCTCCGACTGACGCAGCTCCTCCGCCGTCCCCTGCACATCCACCAGCACCGGCGCAATGTCGATCGTCCGAATCCGCCGCCGGAATCGCTCCGTCTCTTCCGCGATGATCGCTTCGGCCTTCTGCGCCTCGTGCCCGCGATCCACCAGGTTCGACGCCGCCACCTGCTGCAGATCGTCGATGTCGTACAGGAACATCCCTTCCAGACGATTCACTTTCGGATCCACATCCCGCGGCACCGCAATATCGATCACAAACACCGGCTGTCCCTTGCGCCGATGCAGGATCGCCTGCGCCTGATCCACACCCAGAATCGCGTGTCCCGCGCCCGTCGACGTAATCACGATATCCGCCTCGTGCGCCCGCGCATGCAGATCCTCGAACGGAATAGCAACGCCAAGGAACTGCTCCGCCAGCCGCAGCGCGCGGTCATACGTCCGGTTCGCTACCAGAATCGAATCCGCCCCATGCTGCATCAGGTGCCGCGCCGCCAGCTCGCTCATCTTCCCGGCGCCCACAATCAGAATCTTCTTGCCTTCGAGCGATCCGAAAATCCGTCGCGCCAGATCCACCGCCACCGACGCAATCGACACCGACGACGATCCAATCTCCGTCTCCGACCGCACCCGCTTCGCCGCCGTGAACGCGCTCTGCAGCAGCTTATCCAGCGGACCCCGCACCGCCCCCAGCTCCCGCGCAAGGTTCCACGACTGCTTCACCTGCCCCAGGATCTGCGCCTCGCCCACCACCATCGAGTCCAGACTCGCCGCCACCCGGAACATGTGCCGCACCGCCTCTTCATCCTGATAGCGATACAAGTGCGGTTCCAGCAAGCCGCGATCCACCGAAAAATGCTCCGCCAGGAACTCCGGCAGTTGCGGCTCGCGCCCGTTGTGCGACACCAGCAGCTCCACCCGGTTGCACGTCGACAGGATCATCGCTTCCTGCACGCCCGGCCGCCCCAGCAGCGCGCGCGTTGTCTCCGGCAACGCTTCCCCGCCAATCGCCAGCCGTTCCCGCAGCTCCACCGGCGCCGTTTTGTGGTTCAGACCTGCGACCTGGAATCTCATTTCAGTCCAAACCCGTGGGCGGAACTATGCACTCCGCTCAGCTTGTTCGCTGCCCAAACGCACAGCATCACCACAAACACACTCGATGTGATCCACGCCGCACGCCGCCCGCGCATCCCTACGCTCCGCCGCACAAACAGAATCACTACATACAGCCCCCACATTAAAAACGAAAGCAAGACCTTCGGATCGGCAAAGTATCCGACCCCTACCTGCTCCTGCGCCACCACCGATCCCGCAAATAAACCCACCGTCATGCAGACAAAACCGATCTGCAGCGTGCTCTGGGTCACCTGATCCATCGTGGCCAGCGGCGGCAGCCACGTCAGAAACCCGCGTGGCTTCGTTTTCGGCCTCGCCGTTACCCCCGCCTTCGCCCAGTCCTTGTTCTTCAGCCGCTTCTCCTGGATCAGATACAGGAAACTCGACAGGATGCTGAACGCCAGCGCCGCATACGCCACCAGCAGCATCACCACATGGAACGCGATCCACCCATTGCGCACCATCGGCGAGCTGAACGTGTACCGCTCCGGACCGATCGCCGGAATCACCGTCAGCAGAAACGCCAGCGGCAGCGCAAATAACCCAAACGAAACCGTCCGATAAACGAAGAACGTAAACAGGAACACGCCGACAATGGCCAGCGCCAGCGTCGAAACGATCTCCGTCCCCAGCACTGGAATCAGGTGATGCGCCGTTGCCAGCATCTCCACGGTCGCCACCACGTGGAAGAACCATCCCCCCATCGCCACCGGCAGGCAATACCGATGTCCTCTCGGATGGTTCCCGAGCACCGCCGGAATCGCCAGGATGCTGGCGACCCCGTACAGACCTGCCGCGATGCGTAACCAAAGAAGGAACATGGGGAATTCTCAGCGGAGAGCGCGAAACCGGGGGTATGAAAAGTATAAAGAACCCGGGCCTTCGAGCGCTCCGAACCCCATTATCCGAATCGCACCCAGCCCGGAATGTGAGCTAAATCACACCCCCGAAAGAAGCCCACCCGCTCGCGCACCGCCAGGTTCACCCCACAGCAAGCAGCTCAACCCATGGCGTCGCGATTTTCAACCCTTTTGGGGTTTTACCCAAGCCGAAAGTACCGCCGCCGGTTCCCTTCTGGAACCCAACCCCACTCGGCATCCCAACCCCTCGCGTACCGCCAGGTTCACCCCACAGCAAGCAGAAGACTCCCTCATTCCGCACGAGTCAACCGATTGGATCTCCCCAAGGCCACCAAAAGTACCTGCCCGGTTCCCATCCAGGGAAAGAAGAAACGCCGCACCGCCAGGCTTCTCCCCGCTCAGTTCCAATTCGGGAAAGGAAAACCAGCGCACCGCCAGGTTCACCCCACAGCAAGCAGAAGACTCCCTCATTCCGCACGTGTCAATCGATAGGCTCTCCCCACCACCCCCAAAAGTACCCGCACCGTTCCCATCCCGGAAAAGAAGAACCGCCGCACCGCCAGGCTTCTCCCCGCTCAGTTTCAATTCGGGAAAAGAAAGCCATCGCACCGCCAGGTTCACCCCACAGCAAGCAGAAGACTCTTCCGGCTCCAAAAAATCAAAGCATTCCACCCCTCAGACCGCCCCAAAGTACCGCGCCTCAAGCCCGCATTCCAATTCTGGAAATCCCGCGAAGCCTTCTCCCCGCCTGCGCCCAACCCTCGAGCGCCACCAACCCTCGCCCGCATCCTCACCAGGGAGTCCAACCCAAAATCCCCGATTCCCCGGAACGGAAACGACATGACTTACGTACCGTGTCGCAAGGACAAAACGGATGACATCTGACCTGAAGGTTGCTTTGCGCCAGTTGCGGAAGACCCCGGGCTTCACCGTGACCGCGATTCTCACCCTCGCCCTCGGCATCGGCGCCAACGCCATCGTGTTCAGCGTGCTGAACGCCATCGTCCTGAAGCCCGTGAAGGTCCCCCATCCGGAAAACCTGTTCATGGTCCAGCGCATGAGATTTCCGTCGCAGTCCGTACCCGACTACGAAGATCTCCGCGACAGGAACCGCACCTTCCAGAGCATGACCATGTACAACATCATCGGCCCGGTCGGATTCGACACCGGAAACAACCCGATCACAGCATGGCCGTACGAAGCCAGTGGCAATTACTTCGACGCGCTGGGAATCCAGCCATACATCGGCCGCTTCTTCCACAAAGACGATGAAAAAGGACAGAACAGCGCCCCCTTCATCGTGCTGAGCTACGACTTCTGGCACACGCACTTCCACGACGACCGCGCCGCTGTAGGCCGAGTCGTGCAGATCAACAAACACCCCTTCACCATCATCGGCGTCGCCCCATCCGATTTTCGCGGCACGGAAATGTTCTTCGCACCTGCCTTCTGGTTTCCCCTCGTGGACGCCAACGAGGTCACCGGTTGGGACTCGCTGCATGCGCGTGGCTCCCATTCAGGATTTGTCGCGGGCCGGCTGAAGCCAGGCGTCACGCCTGCCGAAGCCAAAGCGGATCTGCAGTCCCTCGCCTCGTGGCTCGCGAAAACCTATCCCAAGTCCGATGACGGCATCACCTTCAGTCTCGCCCGCCCCGGCCTGGTCGGCGACATGCTCGGCGGGCCCGCCCGGGCCTTTGTCGCGGGTCTTATGCTGCTCGCCGGGCTGATCCTGCTCGCCGCCTGCGCCAACCTCGGCAGTCTTTTTGCCGCGCGCGCCGCCGACCGGGCCAAAGAGATCGCCTTACGCGTCGCCCTCGGCTCGCGTCGCGGGCGAATCGTGCGGCAATTGCTCACCGAGGCCGTCGCCGTCTCTCTGGCGGGTGGTGCGCTTGGACTGGCCGGCGGCGTCCTGATCCTCCGCTGGCTCAGCGCGTGGCAGCCCATTCCCACCGTGCCCATCAACGTCCCGGTCAATCCTGACCTCGCAACCTATGGCGTGGCCCTCGCCATGGCTCTGGTCAGCGGTCTGCTCTTCGGCATGGTGCCGGTCCGCCAGGTCATGAAGGCCGATCCATGGCAGATCATCCGCACCGCCGGCGCCGGTCTCGGCGGTATTCGCAAGTTCACCCTGCGCGATCTGCTGCTGGTGGCGCAGATCGCCATCTGCGCCGTTCTGGTCACCTCATCGCTGGTCGCGGTTCGTGGCCTCATGCGCTCCCTGCACAGCAACTTCGGCTTCGATCCCAACCATGTCGTCGTGGTCGCTACGGATTTGCAGATGGCAGGCTATAAAGAAGCCGACCGCGCGCCCATGGAGCGCCGCATGGTCGAGGCGATCCAGTCCATTCCCGGCGTATCTGCAGCCGGCTATTCCAATCAGTTGCCGCTCAGCCTCGGCGGAAGCGACTCCAGCGTCTACAAGGACACCACCACCGACTTCCGGCCCACCAATGCCGCTGCAGACGCCATGAACTACTCCATCTCTCCAGGCTATCTCCCCGCGGCGGGCACCACACTGCTGGCGGGCAGAAACCTCACTCTGCACGACGACGACAAGGCGCCCATCGCTGCGCTGATCAATCGCGAATTTGCCGTGAAAGTGTTTGGCTCCGTCAACGGCGCGCTCGGCGGCCACTTCAAATACTGGGGCGGCAAACGAGCCGAAGTCGTCGGTGTGGTTGAGAACGGAAAATACCGCACCCTGACCGAAGACCAGCAGCCGGCCATGTTCTTCTCCTTCCTCCAGCAGCCCGACAGCGGCGCCTGGCTGGAAGTCCGCTCCATGCAGGACCCCGCAACCACTTCACGAGCCGTGGAGGAGACGCTGCACCGCCTCGACCCGGGACTGCCCCTCCAGATGAGTACATGGAATCAGGAGATGAGCTCCGCGCTCTTTGCCGCCCGCGTGGCCACAGTAGCGCTCGGTGTGCTCGGCCTGCTCGGCGCGATGCTGGCCGTCACCGGCATCTTCGGCATGGCCTCCTACGTCGTCACCAAACGCATGCGCGAGCTCGGGATCCGCGTCGCCCTCGGCGCTCGGCAAAAACAAGTCCTGAAGGCCGCGCTCGGACGAGCCTTTATCCTCCTCGCCAGCGGATCGGTCGCGGGAATCGTCCTCGGCGTGCTCGCTACCAAACTCCTCTCCTACATCGTCTACCAGGCCACGCCGAAAGATCCCTTCGTCCTCGGCGGCGTCGTGCTCACCATGATGCTGCTGGGTCTGCTCGCCGCATGGCTCCCGGCCCAGAAAGCCCTGGCTGTCGATCCCATGATCCTGCTCCGCGACGAGTAAGCAGTCGGTTCCCAATGGGTTGTTCGTTTTCGAACAACCCCTCCCCTCTCCGGACACCGCTCTGCCCGTTGACTTGCATAAACCCTCTCATTGCACCGGGTGCCCCTGGCCCGCCGATTGCTCAACTTCAGCCGGGATCGCCCAGCCCGACTTCAGCCTGCACAGGAGCCATCATGCTGCCAGACTTGTGGCATGCGTTCCGTCAGTTGCGCAAATCTCCAGGCTTCACCCTCACCGCCGTGCTTACCCTGGCCCTCGGCGTTGGCGCTACCACTGCCATCTTCACGCTGGTGCAGCAGGTCATGCTGCAATCGCTCCCCGTGACGAAGCCCGAACAACTCTGGCGCATCGGCGATCAGCCCCGCTGCTGCAACTGGGGCGGATACAGTCAGAGCGGCGCCGACGAGCCCAACGACTGGAGCCTCTTTCCCTGGGAAGCCTACCGGCTCTTTCGCGCCAACACACCAGGCTTCCAGGATCTCGCCGCACTCCAGGCCGGCAACGCCGCGCTCGGGGTACGCCCTGCTGGATCGCAGGCGCCGCCCGACACCGCCAACGGACAATATGTCTCCGGTAATTTCTTCCGCACTCTCGGCGTATCCGCATGGCGCGGTCGACTCCTGACCGATGCCGACGATCAGCAGGGCGCACCGCCGGTGACGGTCCTCAGCTTCCACGCATGGGTGCAGAAGTTCGGTTCCAGTCCATCCGTTGTTGGCTCCGTGTACCAGATCAACGGCCATCCCTTCACCATCGTCGGTGTCGCGGCGCCCAGCTTTATCGGCGCCAAAATGACCAGCTATGGCATGCCCGACCTCTGGCTGCCGCTCACCGCCGAGCCGATCATCGACGGCGCAACCACGCGACTCAAAAACCCAAACGTGGACTGGCTCGACGTCATCGGCCGCGTACGCCCTGGCACCAGTCCGTCGGCTCTTCAGGCTCAGTTGCAGGCCGAACTGCACGGCTGGCTCGGCAGCCATCTGGCCGACATGGGCCCCACGGAAAAGCCGCTCTTTGAAAAACAGTCTCTCCGCCTCACTCCGGGTGGTGCCGGATTTTCGAGTATGCGCAGGGATTATGGCCAGGGTCTGCTGCTGCTCATGATCACCGCCGGCTGCGTACTGCTGGTCGCCTGCGCCAATATCGCCAACCTGCTGCTCGCGCGTGGACTGCGCAACCGCCAGCAAACCGCGGTGCGCGTCGCCCTGGGCGCGACGCGAGGACGCCTGGTCAGGAAGGCCCTCCTCGAAAGCATCTCGTTGGCATTCATTGGCGCCGCTGCCGGCGTTGCCGTGTCCTGGGCGGGGGCGCGGCTCATTCTCTATCTCGCCTTCCACACCCAGGCCAACCGCACGTGGATCCCGGTTCACGCTTCACCTTCCGCTTCCGTTTTGCTCTTTGCGCTGGGACTCTCCGTCCTGACCGGAGCCCTGTTCGGGATGGCGCCTGCCTGGATGACCTCGCGCGCCGAGCCCATCGAGGCCCTCCGCGGTGCCAGTCGCTCCGTTGGCGGCGGCCGCCACTGGGCCCAGAAGACGCTGGTCATCGCTCAGGCGGCCGTCTCGCTGGTTCTCCTGAGTGCCGCGGCCATGCTCGGCGGAAGCCTGCGCAACCTGGTGCATCAGGACTTCGGCTTCACTCCGCAGGGCCGCGTCCTGGTCTCCATTAATCCCAGCCTCTCAAACTACAAACAGGCGCAACTGGTTCCCCTTTTCCGTGAGATTCAGGAGCGCCTCAGCGCCATCCCCGGCGTTCGCAGTGTGAGCGCCGCAACCTACGCGCCGCTGAGCGGCGATCAGTGGGGCCACGGAATTCGCGTCGAAGGCCATCCCGACCCCGGACCTGAAGACAATACGATGGCCGACTGGACTCGCATCACCCCTGGGTTTTTCGACACCATCGGTACCCCCATGCTCGAGGGCCGTTCCATCACGGAAGCGGACAACACCACCACACGCCCCGTGGCCGTCGTCAATGAGGCCTTCGCGAAGAAATTCTTCGGCAACCAGAACCCGATCGGACAGCACTTCGGTCCGCAGGTGCGAAAGAACGCCGCCACCTACGAGATCGTTGGCGTCGTCCACAACATTCATTACGTCAGCTATGACTTCCGAGCGCCGGCCCGCGCCATGTACTACATCGCCGAAGCCCAGCCCGTCCATTTCGACGAACCGGATACCCAAACGTACGAACTCTGGTCGCAGAATCTGTACAACATCGTCCTCTGGGCTCCCGGCCATCCGTCCAGCCTCGCGGCCCAGGTCAGGAGCGCTCTGGCCGACGTCGATCCGACGCTGGTGATGTACGGTGTAGAGCCCTACCCCGAGGTCATGGCAGGAGCCTTCGATCAGCAGAATATGATCGCCAGCCTCACCTGGTTGTTTGGAGCGGTCGGACTGCTCCTGGCCGCCATCGGCCTCTACGGCGTGACCGCCTATGGCGTGGAACAACAGACCAGCGAGATCGGCGTACGCATGGCCCTGGGTGCGGATCGCCGTTCCGTCATCGCCATGATCCTGCGCGGAGCTTTCTGGCAGGTGGGCATCGGCCTCGGCATCGGAATTCCGGCCGCCATCGGCACCGGCTATCTGATCGCAAGCCAGCTCTTCGGCGTCAGCCCCTGGAATCCCCTGCTTCTTGCCGGCGCCACTGCATTGTTGGGCCTGGCTGCGCTGGTGGCCGCGCTGATTCCCGCCCAAAGAGCCGCGAG
>DASZYN010000591.1:0-2241 GCA_035545435.1 Acidobacteriaceae bacterium
GCTGCCGGCAGAAATCCTCCGTCAAATCCCGGATTCGGCCAGTCTCCCTTCATGCTTAGCTCCGTGGTCTTCCCGTACGCCAGAACTGCAACCCTCTGCGCCCCTGAGAAGTTCAGCTTCGCTGTCACGTCGAAACTCGCGTTCGGCTCGATGACTTCGTCCGGCTTAGCACCCAGCAACGTGAGCTTCACCAGCGGACTTCCCTCGCCTCCCACCGACAGGTTCTGAGCGACCGTGGCCGGGAACATCGTCAGCGCCTTCCCGCTCACGGTCAACACGGCATCTGCCAGGGCTCCGCGCGCATCACTCGTTCCCACCACGATCTCCGCCTGATCCCATTGCAGTGCTGCACCCGGCGGCGCCGCCATGGGCACGCCGCTCAAATCGAAATTCCCGCTCAACTCCACGTCAGCCCGAAACACGGGCACCTTGAACAACGAACGATGGCGCTCCTGGGTTGCCACCTTCACTGCGCCAACCGCTCGTGAAGGAAACACCAGATAGATCCCATGTCTCGTGCCTTCCGAGGGCGAAGCCGCCGGAACCGTGTAAGGAATAGCCAGCGTCGGGCCCAGAAAAGTCTGTTGCCCGCCTGCGTACTGGCTGATCTCGTTCACAACATCCTTCGCGCGATGCGTTCTGTCCTCCACCAGGGCCCAGACAAAGAGCGCCGGAATCACCATCACCAGCGCCAGCCCGCACACCACGATCAGCTTTACTCCCATCGACCGGAACTGGATCTTCGCCATCACCTCGCCCGGCAACCGCGCCACGTCACTCATATCGATCTCCTCATCCTCGCCAACTTTACACTGCAAAGTTACCCGTCAAAAAAAATCAGCCCTGCGCCCGCGACGGCCTCAGTCCGCGCATCAGCGCGGACGAATCTTCCTCGGCACCCTTCGCCGCGTCCCTTACCACCTGCTCCAGCGTCTCCAGGTAGTCGAGATACCGCTTCCTCCCCGACGCCGTAATGCGCGCCACCGTCTGCGGACGGTTGCGATCGATGCCCTTCACGATCTCCACCATCTTTCCGCGTTCCAGCACCCGCAGGTGCCGGCTCAGATTCCCATCCGTGAGCGAACACAGCTGCTTCAGATCCCCAAACGTCAGCCCTTTCGGATTCGTCACCAGCGAGGTGAGCACACTCAACCGCGCCCGCTCGTGAATCACGCGGTCAAGGCCCCCGTAGGCAAAGCGCCCTTCAGTTGCTTTCGCCTTCATGCTCGCCTTTCTTTGTGGACCACCACAGAATCCCCGCTACCAGCCATTGGCCAACACTGAATGGAATCCCCATCGCCAACGGCGAAAATGCCCGCGCATCCCCGAACGAAACCAGGATCAGTCCGGTCAGCAAATACCAAACCCCCGCCGCCACGATCGGCCGCGGCAAAAAACGGCACGACGCGAAGATTCCCAGGCTGAAGATGATCTGCCACAATCCCGGAATCATCCATGCCACCCCGGGCACCGCGCGCAGCACCACAATCGTGATCAGCAGCCCCGCCGCAAAGGACGGCATGAACTGCTCTACCGCCATCCGGATCATTTCGTCCGACATTCTGGAATGCACTCGCTGTGTCCGCCGGTACACTTCCACACCAGCCAGAGACGAGGCCACCACCGCGGTCAAAATCCAGATCGCCAGATATCCACCGAGGTGATGCGCCGCATCCGGCACCGCCCAGCTTTGCAGCCCTGCCGCGATTGCGGCGAGGGCACCGGTCGTTGCCAGCGTCGCCGGACCGTACCCGCGGAACTCGGTCGCGCGCGCCACTTGCCGGCGTATGCTGCTGATCTCACCCAGCGCTTTATGCAGATCGTTCATCGGCAATTAACTTTGCACTGCAAAGCTAATTGCAGGCGTGGCCCTTGTCAATCTCTAATTTGCTGTCGAGGTTCAGGGTCGCGAGGCGCGAAGCGCGTCTGCCTGAACGGCAAGTACAAAAAAAGGAGGGCGACCGCTTGCGCGATACGCCCTCTGGCAACGATTCATGAGGATTCGTGAGTTGAAACCACCTCGTCCCGCGATCCTTCAGCCCTGGGGGAGGGACTTTCTCCAACCTGGTCGAACTACCGGCCCATCACCACGCGACTCGGAGCTTCCTGGTTGTGCTTCTTGCCGTCCAGACGCGCTGTGATCAGACTGCGATACTGCACCGACTGCAGGGTGTAGTTGTCACCCTCTTTGTCGAACCGCAGAACCACGCGAGCATCGGTCGGCGCCGGTTCGCCAGGACC
>DASZYN010000592.1:0-1700 GCA_035545435.1 Acidobacteriaceae bacterium
ACGCAAAGCCTGGACAATGCCGTATCCATGCTGCGGTCCCCATTGCAGGGTCTGGAGGATGAGCATGTCGAGTGTTCCCTGCAGCAGCTCGATCCGGTTCTTGTACTGGTCTTTTTCGCTCATGGATGTAGACACTCTACATCCAACGAGGTAGATCGTCTACTAGTGGCCCATCGCAGAGAGTTCGTTACCGGTTTTGAAAGGGAAGGGCTTTTAGTCGTGCCGAAACTCGCAAGGTACAGATCGGGCAGAGAGGTCACGGTACAGACCGGGGACATGGGTAATACTTCGCGCCGGGAGCGGGGCGATATGCCCTCGCTCCAGACACATAGCGGTTGACAAACTTGTAAACTAGCAGAAACTCCTTCCGAATCAATCATCTGCAGTCGAAGCCCCTTAGAGGAAATCCATCCCCATTGCCCGCACCCATCCGAATCCAGTCCCGGCTCCACTCGACTTCCGTCATCACTCCGCCAACGAGTAGGGGCCCCGCCAAAAGCTCTCAAATCGAATCAACAACTTCCCAGGGGGTCGCCCCCCTTTGCGCCGAAATTCAGAGGGATCGTCCGCCACATCCGCCAGCCCCGGGCAGTCCCCCCTGGCTGTGCAATTTACAATCAGACCTGGACCCGTCCTATGGCGACAAAAGAACAAGCAGAAGCTGCCCGAGTGGCAGGCGCCGGAGAATCCGCCCCTTTCGAGGCTCGCTACAACCCCGCCGAAATCGAGGCCAAATGGCAGGCTCGCTGGGAAGCCCAGCCCGGCCTCTACGCCGCCGAGCCCGCCTCCTCCGCCAAAAGCAAGTACTACGTCCTCGAGATGCTGCCCTATCCCTCCGGCCAGCTCCATATGGGCCACGTCCGCAACTACGCCATCGGTGACGCGCTCGCCCGCTATATGTGGATGCAGGGCCACAACGTCCTCCACCCCATGGGCTGGGACGCCTTCGGCCTCCCCGCCGAGAACGCCGCCATCCGCAACAACACCCCGCCGCGCCAGTGGACCCTCCAGAACATCGCCGCCATGAAGCGGCAAATGAATCGCCTCGGCCTCAGCTACGACTGGTCGAACGAAGTCACCACCTGCCTCCCCGACTACTACCGCTGGAACCAGTGGTTCTTCCTGCGCATGTACGAGCGCGGCCTCGCCTACCGCAAAAAGAGCAAGGTCAACTGGTGCCCGCAATGCGCCACCGTCCTCGCCAATGAGCAGGTCGTCGACGGCTGCTGCTGGCGTCACGAGGATCAAATCGTCGAGCAGCGCGACCTCGAGCAGTGGTTCCTGCGTATCACCCGCTACGCCCAGGAGCTACTCGACGACCTCAGCAAGCTCGAAGGCTGGCCCGAAAAAGTTCGCACCATGCAGCGCAACTGGATCGGCCGCAGCGAAGGCGCCCAGGTCGAGTTCGAACTCGAGGATGCGGTGAGCGCTCCCGAGGACGACGACAAGGCCCGCAAGTCCGGCACCGCCATCCTCCCCGCACGCGAAGGCGTAAAGGGTTCAGGAAAAAAGATCGCCGTCTTCACCACCCGCATCGATACCATCTTCGGCGCCACCAGCCTGCAGCTCGCGCCCGAGCATCCGCTCGTTAAAGAAATGGCTGCAGACGACGCCCGCCTCTCCGACGAAGTCGCGGCCCTCCTCGAGCAGCAACGCAAGGCCCGCGAAACCGGCGACGTCGGCGCGATCGAAAAACATGG
>DASZYN010000593.1:0-2993 GCA_035545435.1 Acidobacteriaceae bacterium
AACGCCCGAGGCCAGCACCACCACCTTTGACGTGCTCAACTCGGCGTCTACATCCAGCGCCAGTGTGATCACCGCGGGTCAAAGCGTCTCTTACGGCACGCAGCTGATTCTTGCCGCGCAGGTCCATGGCACCAGCCAGGCGCCGACCGCGCCCACCGGAACGATCAGCTTCACGGATGGCGGAAATCCGCTGAATACGGCGCCGATCAACGCCGAAGGCGATGCGGAGTTCAACGCGCCGTTTGCTGTCGGGAGCCATACCGTCAATGCTTCCTTCAGCGGCGATGGCAGTTACCTGGCATCATCGGGAACCGCGCTTGCTTTCACGGTTGGGAAGAATACTCCGAACCTGGAACTCGCCACCAGCGTTCAGACGTCGGCGGGCTCTCTGCCCTCGGGTCAGACCGATGTCGTCACCGTCGTTCTGCTGAACAGCGCCAATCTTGCTGCCGGCAGCGGCACGCCGACCGGCCTTCCCTACACGGTCTCGGCGGCTGCCCCCACGGGCAGCCTGAGCATTTCCGGAATCTCCGGCGTCAGCAGCGCGACGCTGGCCGCGGGGGTCGATCCAGGGACGGGCGAGCCGGCGGGCATCGCCACTTTCACCGTGCCAGCCAGTTCAGCGACGGGCAGCCCCACCATGACCGTCACCTACAACGGCGATGCGAACTATAACTCCGTGAGCGGACACACCTCGATCCCGTTCGGCTCCACCGGTGGCACCGCGACCACGACCACAGCCTCGATCGCGGGCAGCATCTCGCCAACGACCTCGGTCACGCTGAGCGGCACGGTAAGCGGCAACGGCACCGCTGCGCCGACGGGCTCGATCGAGATTTACGCCGGAGGATACGTTCTCGGATACGCCTCGCTAAGCCCGAAGACCGCGCAAATCAAAACCGATCCGCAAACGCAGCCCTTCCGATTGCTGCTCGGCGGCAGCGGTGTGGCTTTTGCGTGCGTCCTGCTGCTCACGATTCCGGCGCGCCGCAGCGCATGGCGGAACATGCTGGGCCTGGTCCTGTGCGTCTGCCTTGTGACCTTCGGGATTGGGTGCGGAGGCGGAGGCGGATCGGGCGGTGGTGGTGGTGGCGGTGGCGGCGGCGGTGGAGGAGGTGGCGGCACTCCGCAGACTTCGACCTTTACCGTGCAATTGACCAGCGCGTCGCTGCTGCAGGGCTCCAACACGATCACGGTGCAGTACCTGCCGGCGACCGGCAGTCCCTACGCTCCGTCGTCGTTTACGTTGAGTACGCCGCTGGACAACCCGCTGTCCGACTTCTCTCTCACCGCCTCGACGTCGATCGTTTCCGTCACGGCCGGAACCGGCACGGCGAAGCTCTTCGTGGCGTCGACGAATGGATTCAGTGGGACGGTAAATCTTGGCTGCAGCGTGGTGGGTTCGCCGACGGGCGTTTCCTGCGCGCTCAGCCAACCATCGGCTGCGCTCACGGCGGGCTCATCTGTAGCAGTCACGGTTACAGTCAGCACCACCGGATCGCCGGCTGCGGGCAACTACCCGATCAGCATTACGGGCACGGCAGGGAGCCAAATCCACACACTGGGAGTTACAGCAGCCGTCCACTAAGCAACAGAAACGCCGGCGCATGATCCCGCTCCTCCTCCGGGGAGCGGGATTCGCCGTTTGGGCCGCGGTTCTGGCGCTGCAAACGGATCCGGAAGCGGATCAGGAGACCGAAATTCGGCTGCCGGCTGCAACCCTCCGCGTCCGTATACTGCTCTGAAATCCCAGCCGGCGCCATTCAGGGCGCTGCCGGGTGCGCTTTCAGGATTTCACTCCTGTCAGAAGAGACGGCCAGATCATGAACGGAACGCGAGCACGCGGGAGTGAGGGAGCAGCGGCGGGCCGCGCAGCAGCCGGACTCGAGCGGCCCGGTCCTGTGCTCGCGCCTCGCGCCCCTCGCCTCGCGGAACGGCCCACTGTCATCCGCCAGCCGCGTCGGTGGTTCTACGCGCTGTGGATCGCCGGGTTAGTCGTGCTCTTCTGCCTCCATTTCCCGCATCTGCTGGCCGACTTCCCCAACGACTCGCCATGGATGGACTACGCCAAGTACACGGATGAAGGCTGGTATGGGAATGCCGCCGTTCGCCATGCGCTGACCGGACACTGGTCTCTGCAGGGTGATTTCAATCCGGCCGTGGCGCTGCCGGTTTGGCCCTTGCTGTTGGCCGGGGTCTTCCACTTCACCGGAGTGAGCCTCGGCGCGGATCGCAGCCTGGCTCTGATTTTTTTCGGGCTCGATTTGCTGCTTGCGTATAGCGTGGTTCGCAGCCAGGCGGAGCGATGGGCGGCGTTGCTGGCTGTCACCCTGCTCGCGACCAGCCCGTTCTTGTGGGCCTTCAGCCGGCTGGCCATTCTTGAATCGCCGCTCGTTTTCTTCCTGTTGCTGTCGTGGCTGCTGGCGCTCCGGCTGCCGCGCACCGCGCCACGATGGCGGACGGCGATGCTGGCCGGCATCGGCTTGTTGCTGTGCCTGATGGTTTTGACCAAGACCACGGCCGTCTTCCTGATTCCGTCTTCCCTGTTTCTTGTTGCGCGCGCCTGGACGCGCCGTCGCGAAGCCGTTCGGGCGCTGGGCATCTGCGGTGCCGCTGCTGCGCTGCCGTGGTGCGCCTGGTATTTCCTGGCTGTGCGTCCGCACTATCGCGTCGACTACCGGTACTTTTTCGAAGCGAATCGCTGGCCGCAGACGGCCACCCTGGGTGGCTGGGCTGGATCTTTCTGGTGGGCGCTGCATGGGTGTTTCTGGATCTCGCCCGCGATCTGCATCGTCGCGATCGCCGTGCTGCTGCTGGCGCTCTTCCGGCGAAACGGCCCTGCGCTCGTCGTGATCGGATCCCGCTTCCCTGCGGGGCTGTACGCAAGCCCGCTCACGCCCGCGAGCCTGCTGGCCATCGCCGGATACGTTGCCTTCATCGGTTGGCACAACAACCCGCAGCCACGCTACTACGAGGTCGTGATCTACCCGGTT
>DASZYN010000594.1:0-9171 GCA_035545435.1 Acidobacteriaceae bacterium
TGGTCAGGGAGCTGGTGGTGAAACCGACGATCAGGACCCGGTTCGCGCCGCTGCCGCAGGTATGGCTCCAGCTCAGGGTACTGACGCTTGAGCCGGTCGCCCCGCTGGACGACGGCCCGACCGCGTCGAACGCGATGGCCATCGGGTCAGAACCCCAGTCCGGCTCCGGTGTAACACCACACGCCCTTGTCTGCCCGGTACAGCCAGCCGGTGATGTCAATGGCGTTCGCAGCAGTCGACCACGACGGGGCGAAGGCTGACCCGTAACTGAAGCCCCCGGCGGAACCGGAGAACACCGGGGTGTACGGTCCCCCGGATCCTGGCTGCTGGACGGAAATCGTGATCCGCTGGCCGTCAGCCGGGTTGGACGGTGCGCCGATGGTGCGGTTGCCGCCGAGCTGGACGCGGAAGTCGTTGCCCGCGCTGGCGTCCACGGCAATGACAGGGGCGTCTTCCAGGTTGACGACGAACGGCCTGACCCCGTCCCCGTTGAGGATCTGCGCCGCGCCGGGAACCCACTCAGTCTCCACCGGGCTGACATCGGCCAGGCCGAGCACCTGCGTCAGCGAGGTGGGGCCGGCAGCCGGCAGCGGGACCGTCTGCGAACCGGGCTGCGCCGCAGGTGACGCGGCCAGTGCAGACAGCCGCTGAGTGGGCCCGTTGCTGTAGAGCACGTAGTAGCTGGCGGCTGTCAGGCCCGAGGGAGCATCCGGGGTGAAGACGTAGTTCCAGCCGGGGGTGCCGTTGCCCTGCTGCGGGCCGATGGTGTCATTGCCGACCAGCTGGACCTGCGGGTAGCTGTTGCCCTTGAAGTAAATCGTGTAGGGCATCTGGGAGACCAGGATCTGGTCAGCCGGGGACGGCAGCACCATTGACGGCGCGATAGACACCGAGCCCTGGGCCAGTTCAGCGCCGCTGGAGGTCACCACGTCGAGGATCAGGGTGACATAGGCGGCCGTCACAGCGACGTCCAGGTGATCGGCCCGTACAGGCACGTGTTGATCAGGCCCGACACCACCACGTCGATCCGGAAGAAGTTGTAAGTTTCCGCGTCGAGGTCGGTGTTCGGGATGACCGCTGTGGCCAGGCCGCCCGCCGCGTTGGTGATGGTGATGGCCGGGCTGCCGCCGCTGGAGCTGAACACCAGCGCCTCGTTGTCCGGGGTGCCTGCGGCAGTCTTGAACAGCATCTGCACCGTGACGCCGGTCAGGTTGTAGGGGCTGCCGTTGTTCGTGATGGCGATGTTGATGGTCTCATCGTTGAATTCCGAGATCGCCAGCGTAGTCTGCTGCATCGTCCATCCCGTCAGGCTTCCGCCGAAGGCGTTGTAGTTCAGGGTACCGCCGAAGGTGTTGCTGACGGGAGTGCTTGTTCCCCCGAGCAGGCTGTTTCCTGTGGTCAGCGAGCCGCCGTAAGCGTTCACCGGCACCGCAGAACCGCCCAGCAGGTTCGCCACGGTGGCAGCCGAGCCGCCCAGGGTCTCCTCGGAAACCTCACCGCCGTACTGGAGGTAGGAGACCGACGCTCCCAGGTGCAGCGGCGGGCGCACCAGGTGGGTCGTGACGCTCTGAGCGGTGGCCGTTGCCGTGGCGAGCCCGGCGGTAACGGTGATGTCGCTGCTGACCGGGGCGTTGTACGCCGTCCCGGTTGCCTGTGCCCGGCCAGCTCCCGGCTGAACCAGGGCAGCAGGAGCCTGGGCTGTCCCCGTTGCCTGCGCCCGCCCGGCGCTGAAAGCCGCCGACACCGCCGGGGCAAGCCCCTGGGCAGCCGCGTGCGCAAGTCCCGCCTGGGCCGTCACCTGCGCCGTGGGTGACTTGGCGGCAGTACTGCCGCTGGCAATCCCGGCTGCAGCAGTGAGGGCAGCTGCCGGGGCCTGCGCTGCTCCCGTGGCCGTCGCAAGTCCCGCATTCGCGCTGCCCGACTCGGTTACCGTGGGAGCCTGGGCGGCTGCCGCTGCCGTGGCGAGGCCAGCGACGGCGTTTCCTGAAGCGGTGACACTGGGCGCGAGAGCGGCTGCCGTGGCCTGTGCAAGCCCCGCCGTGGCGGTGACGGCTGCCGCAGGAGCCTGCGCTGCTGCCGACGACTGCCCGCGCCCGGCCGGCGGCGTTACCTGGGCAGCCGGGGCCTGAGCGGTCGCCGCTGCCGTGGCAAGGCCGGCCGTGACACTGGCGGAAACTGTAACCGAGGGGGCAAGAGCAGCGGCTGTAGCCTGTGCCCGTCCGGCCGTGACAGCACTGGAGGAAGAGGCACTGGCGGCAAGTGCCTGAGCTGTGCCCTGGGCGCGCCCGGCCCCCGGCTGGATCAGGACGTTCAGCGTCAGCGGGGCGCTGGTGTCGAGAACGGGGCTGCCCGCTGTGTCGGTTATCTGGGCGCCTGACGTGTCCCGCAGGAAAGAGTTAACCGGGCTGACCGCCGCCTGGGCGGTAGCGGCTGCCAGGCCAGCTGCTGCGGTGCCCGAGTTGGTGACGGCCGGCGTCCGGGCGGCAGCAGTGGCCGTGGCCAGGCCCGCACTGACCGTGACAGACGTGTTCTTGGGGATGCCCACCCAGATCGCGGCGGAGTCCGTAGTGGGAACGCCAGACAGCTGCGACCAGTTGTAGGCACTGGCGGAGTCAGTGACGGTGACGGCAGTGGACCCCGAGGTGTTCCAGCCGGCCCCGACAATCGCAACCAGCACAGCCGACGCCGGCGGGGTGAAGGAAGCGGTGGTGGCCGACAGGCTGGACGGGTTCCAGGCAGCAGCCGGTGACGAAGCGTCCTCGTTAAGGGTTCCGCCGCTCGCCAGGATCTCGGCACTGGCGATGAAAATCTCGCCGGCCCCCACCGTGGGAGCGCCCCAGCCGTACGTAGCAGCCGAGGTGGAAGCCGTCAGCGACGTTGACCTGTACCCGGCGTAGGTGGCGACGCCGTTGCCCGATATTGACGCCGCCTGGTTGACGAGAGCGGTGGTATTGGCGTCGAGTGAGCTGAGGGAAGTGATGTCGGTGACGATCGAGCCGTAGATCATGGACCCCGTGGCGTGCGGGGTAATGGAGATCTGCGGCGTCGTGACCGTAGAGGAGTTAGCCGTTGCGCCGTTCTGCGTCAGCGAGGCGTTGTTCAGTACCCTGACGACCAGGGACGTGCCGTTGACCGACCCGGTTCCGGAAGCCGTCGCCGTGACGGTCAGTGCCACGGGGTCACCGCCTTCCGGGCAGTGTGCCCCTTAAGAGATGGTGACGGTGAAGATTCCCGAGGCGTTCCACTGGACGGTGAAGGTGCCCGAGGTCACCGACTGCGAGCCGCCGAAGTAGTTCCAGCAGTAGGCGTACTTGTTAGTCACCGTGTTGTCGTAGACCAGGGTCCCGTAGACGTTGCTTATCGTTGCTGAGGCCCAGCTGGGGTTGGCCGCCGTAACCGTGACAGTGCCGGTGGCCTCAGTGTTCGACTTGGAAGTCAGGGCCGTGCCGCCAGCGGTGTAGTTGGTGCCCGTAACTTCATTCGCCGTCACCCACTGGCCGCCGGTGCCGTTGTAGGCGTTGTGGGCGAGAGTGTCGTCCTTGTTCGGCGTGCCGGTGTTGCCGTAGAGCGCGGCATTGATGGTGTCACTGGCGAACGTCTGGCTGGTTCCGTAGAACGAGCCGCCGATCAGGGCGCTGACGCCCGCGCCGGAAAGGTTTGAGGTAGACCAGGCCACTTCAGACCGCCCTTACTGTGATGAGTGTCGGAGTTCCCTCGTAGACCAGGTCCGCACGAGTCGCGGCGGGGAAGGTCATTGCATGTTCCTTAGATCGGCGTGCGCCAGGCCGGCGAACACAGTGACGTCTTCGCCCTCGTCGCGGGTGACGCGGACGTTCATGTAGACCTTGCCGTTGTCGCCTGTGGCCTGCTGGTCGCCGTTCAGGTAGTCCTCACGCTCGGCGGCCTCAACCTTGGCCCGCACACCCTCGCGGATCAGGGGCGCGTTCAGCCCGTGCAAACCAGGGCAGGCGTGGTACTGCGACTGACCAGGCGGCACCGGCGGCGTGATGTCGGTGCAGGCGCAGTTAGGGCAGTACCAGCGCTGCGGCTGGATGTTCAGCAGCGGGATGTTCACAGGGCTCCTGGCAGGTTAGAGCCCCGGCTCCGCGAACGGCCGCGAGGTACGTCTGCCTGTATCGTAGCGGCCCCGGGGCAGGTGGGGCTAGGCAAGCGGCTCTACCTCCAGGTACGCGCCGACTGGGAAGACCGCCTGGACACTCGTGGCACTGGCCTTCACCTGAAGCTGCAGGGTCCCGGCAGCGGTAACGGTGACGAGCCCGGTGAAGTCACCCCACATGCCCGACGCTGACAGGGCAGGGCTGGCACTGGACAAGGCAGTCAGGCTGGTTTCCAGGGCCGTAGTCGAGCTGGTGGCCCCGGTGAGTATGTACCGGCAGTTAGCAGCGCTGGCAGTGCCGCCGAAGGTGAACGCGAACTGCAGGGTGCCGGTGCCGGCAGACTGCTGCATCGGCCACCATCCGGTGACCCGCCAGGTGCCGGGCTGAAGGGTAACCGCCAGTCCGGTGACGTTCTGGGCGCTGGCGCTGCTGGCCATCGTGAACGCACTCTGCAGTGTGGTCCGCTGACTGGCCGAGACCAGGTTGTGAGTGCCCAGGAGCTGGTAATTCTGGGTGCAGCTGCTGAAAACGTTCCCGGTGTAAGCGTTGGAATCGGGGTTCCCGCCCCCGGCATTGGTCTCCTGGATGCCAAAATCCCAGCCGGTGAGGGTGTTTCCGGAGACACTGATGTTCTGCACCAGGTTGGTGCCGCTGGCCTGTGTCGGGCTTATCCCGATCCGGTCGGAAGCATTGCCGCCCGGCCCGGTGACGAAGTTTCCGGAGACAACCCCGCTGCTCGCGTCGTAGGGCAGGATGCCGACGCAGCCGGTCACCGCCGATGTGCTCATGTCAACGGTGTTGCCGGTGACCGAGAACTGCCTGACCGGCAGGCTGGTCCCCGCTTCGTTGTCTCCCAGGATGATCCCGAGGGTTCCCGGGAAGTCGCGGATCGTGTTGCCGCTGACCGTCAGGCTGGTCCCGTAACGGGCGTAGACGCCGAAGGCACTCGTGTTGGTGGTGGTCTGGATCGTGTTGCCGGTGATGCTGATGCCGGTCCAGGCAGTGGCAGCCGTCGTGAACAGCGAATAGTCGTAAAGGGCGACCGCAGCACGGGGGCTGTTGCCGTTGACGGCGAAGTTGCTGATGGTGTTGCCGCTGATCGTGATGTTGCGGGCGAGCGCACCGGAGCCAGCGAACGGCTGAACGGTGATCGCAGACTCTTCGGTCTGCCAGATGTTGTTGCCGGTAACGCTGATGTTGTAGATGTCGGCGCCCGTCAGGGCGAAGTCGACAGCAGCCTCGTCCGACCGCATCGTGTTGTTGGTGATCGAGATGTCGTGGACAGCCGCAAAGGACTGCAGGGCAACGCAGTCGTCGCCGGTGTTGACGCCGGTCGCGCCGGTGTCGATGTAGTTCCCGTCGACCTGCCCGTAGGTGCAGGAGTCGAGGTGAATGCCGTCCTGCTGCGACGGCAGGCCCCAGCTCTGGGTAGCGGTTACCTGCCCGGATATCACCCGGCAGCCCCGGACAGTGAAGTCCGAGCAAGACTGCAGGTAAACGGTGTAGCCGATCGTGTTGATGACCTCAACGTCCTCGACCAGCAGGTTGGTGACGTTGTTGAGGTGGATTCCGGCGTTGGTGACGTTGTCCCCGGCAGCGGTCCCGCCGGTTGCCCATGACGGCAGCGCGGTGATGCCCGTCTGGTTCATGTCGACGGTCAGGTTCCGGACCGCAATGTAGCTGGCCGTGGTGTTGCCCGAAGTGATCAGCAGACCGAGGCCGTTGATCAGGTTGACCTGCGCTACCGACGACCAGGAACCGGACGCCGCCTTGATGGTGGTGACGCCCTTGCCCGCCCCGGACAGGCAGGTGCCCGACGGGATCTGGAGCATGTTGCTGATGTAAAACGTGCCGGGGCCGAGCACAACCCGGCCGCCTGCAGTCAGCAGCGCCTGGATATTGGCCGTATCGGTACTGCCCGAGGTGACACCGGACGGCTGGAGTCCCGCAAGCGCGGCATAGGTGATCTGCTTGACCGTGCCCGCTGCCGGCGGCGTAGCGCTGACATCGTTTATCAGCAGCGTGTCATTAGACGCCGGAGTTGTCAGTGTGCCGTACAGGTCCCACTCGCCCACAGAGCCTCCGCCTGAGAGGCCCCGGCTCCGCGTACGGCCGCGAGGTACGTCTGCCTGTTATGTTAGCGGCGCCAGATGCGCGTTACCAGCGACGCTGCGGTGTCGCAGAGGGTGGGACCGCACGGGCCCCGCAGGGCCGCAAGGAACGAGCTGAACCCGTGCTGGTCCTGGACGCTGCACTCCGCGACGACGATCTTGGTGAAGGCCAGCTGCTCGTCCCGGGTCAGCGGGATGCGCTCCACGTCGAACGTGTACGGGTAGGGGTACATAACCGCCAGATCCCGAACACCAGGTGGCCGAACAGCCAGACCATGCCAGCCAGGAGGATGACGCCGATCGCGTAGTGCACCGGGGTCCAGGTGGAGAACTGAACCGGGTCGGAGAAGTTAACCTGCTCCAGGCCCCAGAACTGCCAGCTCAGGGTGTCCTGGGTGTTGTAGATCAGAGCCCAGCCCTCGTAGACCCCGAAGCCCCCGAAGAACCAGATGATCCAGTACCAGCCCGCCCCGGTGATGTGAAAATGGCGGACAAACTGAAGGAGGCTCACCGGGTCGTCACTGTGCGGTCCGGGTTACGCGGGCCGGACTGCCGCGCCTGGCTCCTGGCATTCGAGTTCGGGGCGGTGTAGACCCCGAGGAAGGTCAGGATTCCGATGACGGCAGCGACCCAGTGATTGCTGGCGACAGACGGGAAGAAGCTGACTGCGACGTAGGCAATACCGCCGGCGGCGGCGAGAAAAGCTTTAGCGCGCGTTGCCAGCCAGGGCGGCAGCAAGTTCCACAGGTTGTCCATACAGTGAGCATAGGCGTCTTACTGCCACGTGGCATTAAGCAGTTTGCGGCTTCATCCAGGCGCCGTGGCGGAGTTCCCAGTCGTCTACAACCGTGACCCATTTGTGATCCGCCGGGCAGATCTCCCATGCCCCGCCGGCCAGGATCGCCCCCGGCTTCATTTCCTTCATGATCCGGCTTTCCAGGAGCCATTCCAGCTCGCTGTCGCGGAACGGCCGGTACAGCCAGATCAGGTCGTAGCTGCTGAATGTGCCCCGGGGAGCCTTGAGTGCGTCAACGCACGTGACTGTGCCCACCGCCCCGGCCGCCCGCGCCATCTCCGGGCTGATCTCCAGGCCGGAAACGTCAAGGCCGTAGACATGCTTGGCAAGCTGCATCTTGGTGCCGGGACCGCAGCCGACGTCCAGGAACTTGCGGCCGGACATCTCCGGGATGCAGTCGTAGAGCATGGCAAGGAACGCGGACTGCTGGAACGGCATCCACGGCAGGGTCGGGGACTTCGGGTCGCCCTGCGCGAACCAGCGGTGCTCCGTTTCCTGCACCTGCCGGATAACCAGGGAAAGGTTGGTGAACTGCAGGTCCGCTATCGGCGTGAAAGCGGGCGCCTTGGTCACTCCCCGTCTTCCTTGCGCGTCATGAAAGCCTCAACTTCAGCCTCCATCAGCTCCCGCTCGGTCGGCGGAAGCAGCTGGACGTAGTCCTCGGGCCGGTCGCCGCCGCGCATCTCAGCCGGGGCAGGTTCCCGGTCGTCAACAGGCTCAGGGTTGGTCATGGCGTCACGCTACCTCAGTAGTGCACGTGATAGACAGAGGGCCACACCTCGGCCGTCGCCTCCGGGACGTGCACATACTGCACCCCGGCCGCCGTCCAGCGCGACACCAGCTCCCAGTCCTCGACCGAGCTGGCCGGGCCCCAGGTGCCGTGCTCCAGCGTCTCGCGGCGGTGCATGATCATCGGGGTGCCCAGGTTGCCGCACGCCAGCTGCCCGTGGCCGATTTCCGTGCACAGCCCCGAGCTGGACCAGCTCCGCATGACCGAGTACGCCCACCCGGCGCCCGGGTTCTGGGTCAGGGCCGCCGCCAGCTTGGCGCAGTGCTCCGGCATCAGCAGGTCGTCGTCATCGATGTAACCGATGTAAGCCCCGCCGCTTGCCTCGATCCCGGCCAGCCGCGCGAGGTGACCCCAGTGCTGCTCCGGGCTGTGCTCGGCAAGCTGGACGAACCGGACCGGGTGGTAGAAGGCCCCGCTCTCGTGCAGCTTGCCGATCTTCTCCAGCAGCTCCGGGTCCGGCCCGTCGGAGACGATGACATGCTCGGTGTTCCGCCAGGTCTGTGCCTGCACCGACGGGATGCAGCGGTTCAGCAGCCGCTCGTGCCGCCCCCAGGTCGGGGTGATGATGCTGACGCGGGGGATCACCACGGCCACACTTCCGGGATATTCAGGCCCCGGTTGAACTCGGCCAGTTCCTGGTCACTGTACGGCCGGCCGCCGAGCTTGCCGATGTCCTCGTTCAGCTGGCCCGAGCGGCAGTAGGCGTGCCACGCCTGAAGGTCGGCACCCGTCCCCGCGTAGGAATTCTGGTAGGTGGCGTCGTTCCCGGAGCGGCCGGTGGTGTAGTGCAGGTGCGGGATCAGCACGTCATGCAGGTACGTGATCCCGCAGGCCCGGCCCCAGGCCATCCACGCGACGTCCACATACATGTGCGCTATCGACGGCGGCCCGAAGTACCCCAGCGTGCGGACCACCTCGCTGCGCATGAAGACATGGCAGCACAGGGTGCCGGGCTCGCGGCCGGGGTACAGGTCGTTGGCGAACGCGAACGGTGTCTGCTCCAGGGCCTCCATGATCTTCACGTCCCAGCCCGGCGTCTCCGGCACGTTGTCGTCCCCGAAGTGGCCGATGTACCGGAAGGCGGTCGCCTCCGGGACTGCCAGGTGGTTGCACCAGGCTGTGACCTTGTGCAGGTCCGCTTCCATCGTGTAGGTCAGCCGCTTGCCCACGGGGTAGTGCTCAGCCGTGGGGTCGTCGTTGTCGAGGCCGATCTCGAACCAGGTGTCACCCTCGCAGGTCGCGTCGGCGGCGTCACTCAGCCGTGCGACGTTTCCCGGCCGTCCCCGGCTGGGGATGACCATCAGCAGGTCTCTCATGCATACGGTCCTATCTGGCGCAGCCACGGGTACGACGGCA
>DASZYN010000595.1:0-4660 GCA_035545435.1 Acidobacteriaceae bacterium
TCGACGCCGCAGAAGTTTACGTCAAGGCCGAAGGCCTGCAGCCCATCGGCGCCTTCAAAATCCGCGGAGCCTACAACAAAGTCGCCCAGCTCACTCCCGACGAGCGTTCCCGGGGAGTCATTACCTACTCCTCCGGCAATCACGCTCAGGCAGTTGCCTACTCGGCGCGCGCCTTCGGAGCGAAAGCCGTCATCGTCATGCCTTCAAACGCCCCCGAGGTTAAGAAACGCGCCACTGCCGCCCTCGGCGCCGAGATCGTCGAAGTCGGCAACGCCAGTTCCGACCGTCTTCGCAAAGCCGAAGAACTCCAGGCAGCGCACGGCTACATCATGATCCCGCCCTACGACGATGACCAGATCATCGCCGGCCAGGGCACCTGCGGCCTCGAAATCCTCGAAGACCTCCCCGACGTCGACCTCGTCCTCTCGCCCGTCTCCGGCGGCGGACTCCTCAGTGGCATCGCCACCGCTATCAAGCTTTCCAACCCCCGCACGCCAGTTCAGACTCGCGTCATCGGCGTCGAGCCTGAACTCGCCGCCGACGCCCAGGAGAGCTTTCGCACCGGCCACGTCGTCACCTGGCCCGCCGACAAAACCACCCGCACCCTTTGCGACGGCCTCCGCACCCAGTCCCTCGGCGAGCGCAACTTCGAGCACATCCGCGCTTACGTCGACGACATCATCACCGTCACCGAAGCCGAAATCCGCTCCGCCATGCGCACGCTGCTCCACTCCGCGCGCCTCACTCCCGAGCCCAGCGGCGCCTGCTCCGCCGCCGCCATCCTCTTCCACCGCGACCAGCTTCTCCCCTTCCGCAAAGCCGTGGTCGTGATGAGCGGCGGCAACGTCGAGCCGCAGGTGCTCGAATCGGTCCTCGCCGAGAAAGACCCGCAATGACGCAGGCACGAAAGAAACCCTGTCTTGAAAGGGCACCGCTTCAGCCGTGCCGGAATGCTGACGATCCTCATGCCCGTTCTCGCTTTGAAGGGGCACGGCTTCAGCCGTGCCGTTACAACCAGCAGATTGATCCGGCTTTAGCCGCCGAGGAATGGTTCTCTTTCGCTGTGAGACGAACCGGCCCTTTTTCACGTCCTATCTCTGTGATCCGTCCAGCCCTCGCGTTCCTCCTGCTCCTGACCGCGGCCGCCGCCTTCGGCCAAAAACCGCTGCCCCGCCAGCAGATGCCCCGCAACGGCACCCTGGCCACCCTGGTCCGCGAAGCCAACCTCTACGCCAACCCCGACGACTCCGCCGGCCCCATTTCCAGCATCCTTCCCGGCCGTGAGCTGGTCATCGCCGAAAAGAGCGGCAAGTGGCTCCGCGTTTTCGCTAACACCGACGCGCCCGACACCCGCCAGGCCGACGTTCCCGTCTTCGGCACCGAAGGCCAGGCCCAGCCCATCTCCGGCTGGATGCTCAACAAGGGCATCGTCGACATCAATACGCCCCACGGCGACTCCATCCTCTTCGGCACTGCCGACGATCTCGAGCAGCAGGCCGCTGTCTCCAACCCGCCCCCCCACGTTGCCGAGGAAGCCCGCCTCCTTTACCGCCGCATTACCACGATGTATCCCGACTCGCCTTGGACTGCTGAGGCCATGTACCGCGCCGCTGACATCCGCTGGCAACTCCAGAAGGCCGATGCCTCCACCCTCCCCTCAGCGCATGAAAAAGAAAACTACCTCCGCGAGCAGATGGATGAAGAGGAGATGAAGAAGATCCTGAAATACTTCCCCAACACCCGCTGGGCCGACCTCGCCGCCTTCGACCTGATCGATAACAAGCTCTGCGGCGACTGGCAGGGATCGGAAAAATGCCCTGAGCAGGAGACCAATTACTACCTGAAATACGCCGACGAGCACCCTGACTCACCCAAAGCCGCCCAGGCACTCTACAACGCAGTCTGGCGTCAGGCCGCCGCCGGCGATATGTGGACCGCCGACGGCAACGGCAAACGTGCCGATGAGGATCGCGGCCACGCCAAAGCCATCTTCGATCGCATGCAGCAGAAATTCCCGCAGTCCTCGTACACGGCCCGCGCCGCCAGCCTCATCTTCAAAATCGATCAGGGCGTTCCCGTCTACGGCTCCAGCCGCGAGTGAGGACTGTCCCATTTTCAGACACCCGGCCTCGCGCCCGTACCCACGATGCCACCTGCTAACGTGAATTTCCCCGCGCGTCCGCCGTTCTCTGCCCAGGAACTCTGCTATACAAGGTGCATCGCACCGCATACCTCGTAACGATCGCGAATGACCCTGCGGTTCTCCCCCAGGCCGGAGCAAGATTGAACGACTACGTGATCTCTGTACTGCTTGGGATCATCGAGGGCCTCACCGAATTCCTGCCCGTCAGTTCCACCGCTCATCTGCGCATTGGCGAAGCCCTCTTCGACATCAGCCTCGATGACCCCTACTGGAAGATGTACACCATCGTCATTCAGCTCGGCGCCATCCTCGCCCTCACGTTCCTCTTCACCGGCCGCATCATCGAGTTCGTCCGTACCTTTCCGCGCGGCGAAGACGGCAAACATACGATTCGCAATCACCCGCTGACTCTGACGCTCGTTGCCTTTGTCTGCACCGCGATTCCCGCGCTGGCTCTCACTCCGGTGATTGGCAGGCATCTGGAAAGCCTCCGCGTTATGGCCCTGTCCCTCATCATCGGAGGCATCGTCATGTGGATCGTCGACGCCTGGAGCGTCCGTCGCGACCTCCCCGTCTCCGACGTCGAGCAGATGTCCCTTCCGCAGTCGATCTGGATTGGCCTTTGCCAGGTCACCTCCGCCGTCTTTCCCGGGACTTCGCGCTCTATGTCCACCATCGCCGCCGGTCAACTCGCCGGCATGACCCGCCCTGCGGCGCTCGAGTTCAGCTTCCTTGTCTCGATTCCGACCATGTTCGCGGCGACGATCTACGACCTGCTCAAGGCCCTCTTTCCCGGCCTTCATCTCCTGCACCGGCACCATGGCGCTGCAACCGCCTCCCACGCGGCGCTCGCCCCGCTCGCCATGACCGGACACGGATGGCTGGTCCTCATCGTCGGCTTCCTCGTCTCATTTTTTGTTGCGCTCGGCGTCGTCGAGTGGTTTCTGCAATGGGTTCGCACCCACGGCTTCGTCCTCTTCGCCGTCTACCGCCTGCTGCTGGGAGCCGCAATTTTCATCTTTGGCGCACGCATGATGGCAAACTGACAGCTTTGATGAATAGGGTGAACCACTCACCGTGATCTGGGCATATATTCCTGCGGTCCGCGCCAATGGCGACGGCACCCTCACCGATGTGACCGCAAAAGCCGACTTTCAACCGGGCCGCAAGTACGCTGGGAATGACGCGGCTTCGGCCGCCGGGGATGTTCTTCCTCGCCGGTGCCCCCTGTCTGCTCGGGTTACAGATAGGGGAGCCGGGAATCTCAATCCAGCCGCCGTTCTGTCAGGGCAGGACTCTCGAGCCACCGCAAAAAAAGTCGCGCCGCCAGGCGCAACCGGAATCCCCGACACGGCCGGGGTGGGATCGAACCGCGGCCGCGCTCCCGCAGCAATTCCCCTCCACCCAAACAGCGCCCCGAAGCGTCGCGCCAGCGGCGCCCCGGTAGAAGCGCCGGGTTTTAACCCGGCGAAAACCGCGCCCATCCACACGGCGGCTTCAGCCGCGGCACTTTCCGTTCGACCGGCATTGTTCGAAACTTCCGTGTTGCCGACTACTCTGGATGTTCGGCGAGAGATTCGGTGGTTGAAGGCTCGAAGATTACACAATGAGGCATCCAGCAGTCGGTTTTCTTCGTCGCAACCTCGGCCTCACAATGAACGCATAGCAGATTTGGGCCGTCCATTCCATCGAGACCGCAACAGCCGGAAAGCCTCCGCTGCACAGTCGTCAGGTGCGTATTTACAACGTCTGCGATGTTCAGAATCCAGCCGCCAACGTTCTGGTGGAAGAATGAGTCGTCTTCCTGGATCGCCGCACCTGGCGGGACGTAGGATTCCCGATCATTCGTATTCCGCTCGTCGGCAGTCGCTAGGCGCACATCCTCCGACAAGCGAGTCTTGCAATGCGCGCACCTAACGTGCATCGAAATCGGCGCCCCTTTCAATAATGGACGAAAAATCGGCTACACGGACATTTCGCATCCGAAACGGCCGGAAGGCCGACGATTCTGCCAAATTTCCCCAACGCCGAGGAGACAGAAAGTAACGCTCACTTATCGCGGTCCCGAGTTACGTGCCACGCAAAGCAATTGGCGAGTGCATGGGGAATGCCCGGAGCATTCTTAATAGTCCAGGCGCGTATTTGATCT
This sequence comes from Acidobacteriaceae bacterium, assembly GCA_035545435.1. Lineage (GTDB taxonomy): Bacteria > Acidobacteriota > Terriglobia > Terriglobales > Acidobacteriaceae > Palsa-343. The sequence goes on from DASZYN010000595.1 coordinate 4,293, forward strand.
TGCTCATCCTCGCGGGCCGCGCCACTCCACAGCGTGACGTAATTGGTTCGCATCGGGTTCGAGGAATAGAAGACAAACACCTCCTCAGATTGGTGCGGATCGACGTACAGGATGCTCCAACCTCTAAATCGAAACGATTGCATAATGTCGACCTGCTTTGCGCGAAGCTGCCTTGCAACAGACGGCTCAAACGCCTCGGCGCGCTCCTTTGAGAGCGTCCTGTCGACACCTGAGCAGGTGTTCTGTGCGCGGGCCGGCAGGCATGTAACGGCACATGCCAGAGCGATCACCGACAGCACCAGGATTGTCTTCGTGTTCACCATGACGAAAACCCACTCATTTCCGAGCCAGTGCGATTTTAGCGTCTT
>DASZYN010000596.1:0-2152 GCA_035545435.1 Acidobacteriaceae bacterium
GCCATGATCAAGCCGAGGACAATCAGGATTGTCACCGCCAGCAGCGCGATCTCCATCAGCTTCAGCATCGGAATCCCCTCAGGTGGTTCGAATCATCTCCGCCAGCAAAGCGGTGCGCGGCACCAGTTGGTTGAGCAGTACCGACTCATGAGATGCATGAGCACCTTCGCCGACTGCACCCATTCCATCGAGTGTCGGCACTCCAAGCGCTGCAGTGAAGTTACCGTCGGAACCACCGCCGGTCGCAGCTTCCGCCAGTGAGAACCCCATCTCCGCGGCCAATGTTGCGGCACGCCGATACAGCGCGACGGTGCCGCGGCTCCGTTCCATGGGCGGGCGATTCATTCCGCCCTCCACATGCAGGACGCAGGAACGGTCGCGAACGCGCAGAGCCCGGAACTTCCTGTCGATACGCGCCGCATCCGGCGCGCGCGCGATGCGCACGTCGATCTCCGCTTCGGCCTCGGCTGCAATCACGTTGGTCCGCGTGCCTCCGCGGATAACCCCGGCGTTCACGGTCAGGCCGCGATCGAGTTCGGTGAACCCGCGCACCTGTTCCAGTTGCCAGGCCAATTCGTGAATGGCGCTGTGTCCCTTCTGGAAATCCACCCCGGCATGCGCGGCCACCCCCTTCACGCGGAGCGTGTAGTCGCCGACTCCCTTGCGCGCCGTCTTATAAGCGCCGTCGAGACCCTGCGCCGGTTCCAGCACGAAGACCGCCGCACACTGGCGAGCCACTTTCTCGATGATCGGCCTTGAAACCGTGCTGCCCACTTCTTCATCTCCGCTGAGAAGAAAAACCACCGGCCGCCCCAGACTGCCGGTTTGGCGCAACGCCTCGATCGCGGTCAGCCCCATCACGACTCCCGCTTTCATATCGAGGACGCCCGGACCCCACGCGCGGCCCTTCTCGATCCGAAACGGCATGCCGGATAGTGTCCCCAGGGGCCAGACCGTATCAAGATGACCGAGGAGCATCACCGGCGCCAGCCGGCTCTTCCCTTTCGCACCGGATTCGAAGCGTAGTTCCAGGACGTCGCCGAATGCGCGCTGGCGATGGCGCCGCACCTTGGCCCCAAGTGAATTCGCCAGATCGGCGACTGCTTCAGCGCATCGATCGACGCTCGGTTTGTCGTCGCTGGGTGACTCAATTTCGGCCAGACGACGTATCTGGTCGAGCACCTGGGATTCAGATGCCGCTACGGCTCGCTGCAGATCGCTGTTGATATAAGTCTTTTGTTTTTTAAGATTTGTCATGATGGTTGCCTGATCAGGAACTATTACTTTCGATACCAGAGTGTGGCGATTTTGCCACACTACAACTCTTCATTTCCGGTTGTAGTCTATGTCTTCATTGAGGACACCGCTTGGCTGAATCATCGCACCTGGAAAACACAATTTCCTCCCCGATCGAGTTTGCCGGCGTTGGCCTTCACAGCGGCGCACCGGTTCGTATGCGCCTGCTGCCGGCAGTGGCTGGTTCGGGCGTAGTTTTCCGGCGCACCGATCTGGATGGTTTTGAGATCCCTGCCACGGGCCGCAACGTCGCTAAAGTCAGCTATGCCACCAGCCTGATGCGGCAAGGCGTGCTCATTTCCACGACCGAACATCTTCTCTCCGCGCTGCTGGGCTGCGGTGTCGATAACGTTGTGGTGGAAGTGGATAATCTCGAGCTGCCGATCCTTGACGGCAGCGCTCTGCCCTATACGCAGGCCTTCCGGGAAGTTGGGCTGAAGATGCAGAAGCGGCGCCGGGAGTATCTCCGCATTCTGAAAGATGTGGAAGTGCGCGAGGGCGACAAATTCATCGGAGTCTACCCCGGCAGCGGCTACTCGGTTTCCTACAAGATTGAATTCCCTGCCCCGATCGGCCGCCAGGGCTACACGGTGGATCTGGCCACCGGGGATTACGAGCGCGAGATTGCTCCGGCTCGCACGTTTGGCTGGCGCGAAGACGAAAAGAGGCTGCGCGATATGGGGCTGATCCGCGGCGCCACGGAAGAAAGCGTGATCGTGCTGAGCCGGCAGGGTGTGCTGAACGGCAATTTACGCTTCCGCGACGAGTTTGTTCGACACAAAGTACTCGACCTGATCGGCGACCTGGCCCTGGCCGGGCACCACATTCTCGGCCATGTGGTTGCCGAGCGCGCCGG
>DASZYN010000597.1:0-6902 GCA_035545435.1 Acidobacteriaceae bacterium
TCGCTCAGCGGTCCCTCGCTCTTCTCCGCCAGCTTTACGGTGTGGGCCAGCTCACGCCCGTACACGATGTTCACCGCGCCTTCCGGTCCCATCACCGCGATTTCGGCCGTCGGCCATGCCAGGTTCACGTCCGTCCGCAGATGCTTCGAGCTCATCACGCAGTAAGCTCCGCCATACGCCTTGCGCGTGATCACCAGCATCTTCGGCACCGTCGCCTCTGCAAAAGCAAACAGCAGCTTCGCTCCGTGCCGAATGATCCCTCCATACTCCTGCTGCGTGCCGGGCATGAACCCCGGCACATCCTCCAGCGTGATCAGCGGAATGTTGAACGCGTCGCAGAAACGCACGAACCGCGCCCCTTTCACGCTGGCATTGATGTCCAGAACCCCCGCCAGCACTGCCGGCTGATTCGCCAGAATCCCCACCGGCCTCCCGCCCATCCTCGCAAATCCCACCACCACGTTCATCGCGAAGTGCTCATGCACCTCGAAGAAATACCCATCGTCGACAATGTGCGTGATCGCCTTCTTGACGTCGTAGGGCTGCGTCGAATCCAGTGGCACCAGCGTGTCCAGCTCCCGGTCCGCGCGATCCACCGGATCGGTGCACGGCCGCCGCGGCGGATCGTCCAGGTTATTCGACGGCAAAAAGCTCAGCAGCTCGCGCACCATCGTCAGGCATTCGGCATCGTCATGAGCCTCAAAATGCGCGACGCCGGAAATCTCGTTGTGCGTTGCCGCTCCCCCCAGCGCCTCCTTCGTCACCTCTTCATGCGTGACCGTCTTGATGACGTCCGGCCCGGTCACGAACATGTACGACGTCTTGTCCACCATCAGGATGAAGTCCGTAATGGCCGGCGAATACACCGCGCCGCCCGCGCACGGCCCCAGGATCGCCGAAATCTGCGGAATCACTCCGCTCGCCATCGTGTTCCGCAGAAAAATGTCCGCGTATCCGGCCAGCGAAACCACTCCTTCCTGAATCCTCGCCCCTCCGGAATCGTTCAGCCCGATCACCGGTGCGCCCACCTTCAGCGCCATCTCCATCAGCTTCACGATCTTCGCGGCGTTCGCCTCCGAGAGCGACCCCCCAAACACCGTAAAATCCTGCGCGAACACAAACACCGTCCGCCCATCGATCTTCCCGTATCCGGTGACGATCCCATCCCCCAGGAAGCGCTTGTCCCCCATCCCGAAGTCCGTCGCGCGATGCGTGACGAACCGGTCCGTCTCCACAAACGTCCCGTCGTCCAGCAACAGATCGATGCGCTCCCGCGCGCCCAGCTTCCCCTCGCTGTGCTGCTTCCGGCGCCGTTCCTCGCCGCCGCCTTCTTCCGCCAGCCGATTTCGCCGTTCCAGTTCTTCCACCAGATCGTTGTTCATCGCCTCGGATTATAGCGGTCCCAACACACACCTCTCGTGCTCGCCCTCACACCCGTTCCTCACGGCCCATCCCACAAATCCGTCGTGTTCACAGGCACGCCTTCGAGCTTCAGATAGTAGAACAACTGGCTCTTGTGCCGATCGAGGTGCTGCACCATGCGCAGCAGTTGCACCCCTAACGGCCTTTTCACTCCCGGAGCCCACGGCGTTGCTGCCGCCTCCAGCGCCAGCCGCTCCTCTCCGGCGCGGTCCACCATGGCAAGCGCCAGCACCCGGTCCTCCTCCAGCAGCCTCTTCCCCTCCGCCACACTCGCGCTCGCCGGCATCTTCTCGGCCGGCGGCAAATTTTCCTCCGGCGTCAAATCCGCCCAGGTCTTTCCCTCCGGCAGCCCCCACTCCCCGGTCACGAACCCCCGGCAACCCCATCCGCACCCCGTCGCAAGATGCTGGATCAGCTGTCCCATCGTCATCCAGTTCGATCCTGCTTCCGGCTTCCACTCCAGGCTCTCGTCCGTCACCCGCTCCAGCAGGCGCGCCGTCACGCGATACGTGCTGTCGATCTCCATCTTCAGAAGTTTCGTCCAGTTCATGGGCCCTCCTTGCTTGGGCACACCCGCACACAAGTCGCCGGCAGGCGGATTCGCGATCCGCTCCTTGCTGTCGGCCTTTCGCTGCCCTACTGCGGCTTCTGTGCCTCGTCGGTTGTCCCCGGCTTGACCGGCTCGGTTGCCGGAGCCGCAGCCGGTTCCGCACCCGGCGTCTTGGCCTTCGTCATGTTGTCCGCCACACGCTTCCTGAAGTCGCCTTCGTCGTTGTGTCCCCAGCCGCTGTAGTTCGACACCACCTGCATCTCGCATCCCGTGTCCTTGGGAACCAGCTTCACATGGTTCATCCGCTGCAGCAGCGTGCCGCTGATGTCCACATGCACCGTGTGCTTCGGCTGGTAATCCGCCTTCATCGTCTCGTCGTTGATGATCACCTTCGCGTAGTGTTCCTGATCTGCCAGCGTTGCCTTCACCGCCGGCCACACCTCACCGCACGCCACCGAAAACGGTGTCTTGTAGGTCTCGCCAAACGCCGGCGCGATACCCAACCCCGCAGCCATCGTCAGAATAAAAATGCGCTGCAACAATGTGCTACCTCCCTCCGCTACGCGGAGATTCCCCAGGCAGCCAGGTCCGTCGCACGCGCTCCGATTCCTCAGGTTCCAGCGCGCATCGGAGCCAACACCATCCGGGCAACAAGGAACGCCGAGCCGGGCGACTTGCAGGATTTTCTGCCCGCCATCCTACTCCCCATAGCGGACAATACAAGCCCCTCCGGTCTGCTCTCTCAGGGCCCAGCATCTGCGTGTTTTTGCCAGATGGGCACGAAGCCTCGATTGTCGACATTTTCGATTGTGAGCTTTGGAAGAGTGGTCAGGATCTTCTGCAACGCACTACGTCAGCCCGCATTCGCGTCGTCCGCCTTCCAGGCGTACGCCCCCGCCTGCGGCAGCCCCATGTGCCCGAGAACGCGCATCACAAACTGCCGCGCCATCTCATTCGAGTCAACCGGCCGGTTGTAGAACGCCGGAATCACCGGAAAAATCGTCGCCCCCGCGTCCGCAGCCAGGCCCATGTTGCGAATGTGAATCTTGTTGAATGGCGTCTCCCGCAGACACAAAATGAGCGGCCGCCGCTCCTTCAAACACACATCGGCCGCGCGCTCGATCAGATTGCCTGCCATCCCATTCGCGATCCCCGCCAGCGTCCCCATACTGCACGGCAACACGATCATCCCCGCTGAGGGATAACTCCCGCTGGCGATCGCCGCGCCAATGTCGCTCTCGCTGTGCTGCACGATTTTCGCCGAAGGCGCATCGAGCAGCTTCTCGACCAGGCCCGTTCGCCCCGAAATTCCCAGTTCCTCCGCCAGCACCCGCAGCGAGTTTTCCGAGGGAACAAAATGGATGCGGCCTACACGCGCATCCGCATCGAGCGCGCGCAGCAGCATCTGCCCGAAGACAATGCCCGAGGCGCCCGTCAGCGCGACCGTCAGGTTCAGCGAATCGTTCGCGGAAGTCACGAAGAGATTGTAGGGGATCGGACCTGCCGCTCCTGCTTCCACCTTCCAGCTACTTCGGCGTGATGTTGCTCACCGGCAAATCCCAGTGCGCCAGCAGGATCTCGAACCGCCGCTGTTCGTGGGCCTGATAGTCAGCCTGATCGGGCCAAAGTTCTTTGATCAGCGCCGGTTCGTCAGGATTCGCCGTCGTCGCCACGGTCGAGTTCTTAAAGACAATCGTCACCCGATAGTCCCAGCGCGCATCCTCGGTCATGTGGTTCGCCGGCGTCTCAATCTTGACCGACAACATCCGCCCCGTCTTCTCGATCCGCTGCAGCAGCGGATAGTGGTACTTCAGAAACAAATCAAGGAACTCCTGCTGATGGCCCCATTGCGTCTTGTAGTAGTACTCCATCGCATACGGCTGATCGGCCCCACCCTGCGGCGGCGCGCCCTGCGCCAGCAGCGGCAGTGAAAAGGCAAGAAGAAGCACAGCGGGAAGAAACTTTCTCATGGAGATCCCCCGGCCAGAGTTTGGCCCGATTGTAAGCCTCCGGACCCGCCTGTCCGGTCAGAATCCGAAAATCCCTGACCTCAACGGTCGTTTTGAATCAAGCTTCAGAGGCCTGCAAAAAAGACAGTGCCCCCCGCCGCTGGATCGGCCAGGTTCACCCCACAGCAAGTAGCGAAAGCTCCCGCCATGCGAAAGTCAACAAAAACTCGACCCTCCGCCCTGCCAAAAGTACTGTCCTGGACCGTTTTGGGAAAAACCGCCGTCCCACCTCCGGCCTCTCGACTTTCCCGCAAACTACTAGCAGGCTGCCGAAACAGTCCTGTCCCGCAAGCCGTTGCAGCGTGCGGAAAACTCGCCGCCTCAAGGGACACAGCTATGCCAAAAGGGCTGTAAAACCAAACCGGCGTTAGATCCTAAGGAACGAGCTCCAGGATTGCACCGATTCTTCAGGCGCCGTTTCCGCTGCCCAGCACGCGCGCAAAAATCGCATCCACATTCGAAAGCTGCCGCCCGAGATCGAACGTCCGCGCCAGCTTTTCCGCGCTCAGCCGCTGCGCAATCTCCGCATCGCCCGCAACCAGATCGCGAAACACCAGATCGTTCTGCCACGCGTTCATCGCATGCCTCTGCACCAGGCGATAGGCATCCTCCCGCAGCATGCCCGCCTCCGCAAGATCCAGCAGCAGTTGCCCGCTAAAGATCAGCCCGCCCGTCGAATCGAGATTCTTCTGCATCCGCGCTGGATACACCACCAGCTTCTCGATCAGATCCGTCGTCTTCGCCAGCAAATAGTCCGTCAGAATCGTCGAATCCGGCAGAATCACCCGCTCGACCGAAGAGTGCGAAATGTCCCGCTCGTGCCACAGCGCGACATTCTCCAACGCGGCCTGCGCGTTCGCCCGCACCACGCGCGCCAGCCCGCTGATCTGCTCCGATGTGATCGGGTTCCGCTTGTGCGGCATCGCCGACGAGCCCTTTTGCTTTTCGGAGAAATATTCCTCCACCTCGCGCACCTCGGTCCGCTGCAGGTGGCGAATCTCCGTCGCAATCTTGTCCAGCGTTGCTGTAATCACCGCCAGCGTCGCAATGTAATACGCGTGCCGATCCCGCTGGATCACCTGGGTCGCCACCAGCGCCGGCTCCAGCCCCAGCCGCGCGCAAATCCGCTCCTCCTGCCGTGGGCTGATGTGCCCAAACGCCCCCACCGCCCCTGAAAGCTTCCCCACCCGCATTTGCTCGGCGGCCGCTTCAAACCGTTCCAGGTTGCGCCGCATCTCCGCATACCAGTTCAGCAGCTTCAGGCCGAAGGTCGTTGGCTCCGCGTGCTGCCCGTGCGTACGCCCCACCGTTGGCGTGTGCTTGAACTCCAGCGCCCGCGCCTTCAGCACCGCCAGCAGCCTGGATAGATCCTCCCCAAGCAGCGCCGACGCAGCCTTGATCTGCAGCGCCTGCGCCGTATCCACCACATCGTTCGACGTCAGCCCGTAGTGCAGCCAGCGCGACTCCGCGCCCACCTTCTCCGCAACCGCTGTCGTGAAAGCGATCACGTCGTGCTTCACTTCGGCTTCAATCTGCTGGATCCGCTCGATCGAAAAATCGCCGCGCTCGCGAATCGCCTTCGCTGCCTCCACCGGAACGATGCCGTCCTCGGCGAGGATTTCGCTGGCCACACTCTCCACTTCAAGCCAGGCACGGTATTTGCTTTCGTCAGTCCAAAGGCGGCCCATCGCCGGGCGCGTATAGCGTGGAATCAAAGCTGAGATCTCCAGGAGAACTCATCATTCTATCCTGCGAAAATCGCACCGGCCCCGCCGCTTCGACTCGCCGCTTTACTTCGCGGCTTCCGCCAGCTTGCACTGCGCCGATCCCGAATAGTTCCGCAAATTGGCAACGGGAACCCTCCACGTATGGAACCCCACCTGTTGGATGGCTGCCAGAATCTCTTCCTGGGTGGCCACGCCCCCGAGCGGCGGATCGACCAGGCTCACCTTTTGCGATCCGTCATCGGTCTGGTGAAATTGCGTCTGAAACTGAAGCACCAGGTCGCGATGGGGGTCTTGTCCCCCGCCCACAAACGGCACCAGCTTGCGATGCGAATCCTTTCCCCGGCTCACAAACGCAAACGCCACGCCTTCCGTATGCGTCGGCGTCGTGTACTGGATCAGGTAAATCGGCGCTTTGCCGGAGTCCGCTTTTTCCGGAGCGGCCAGCCCCAGCTCGACTTCGTACGGCTTCTCGCTGGCAACATTGAGCCAGTCACGATGATCCGCAGCCAGGCAATGGCCCGCGTCCATCAGAGTGCTCGGTGGAGGTTCGGTGATCTGCCCCCACAAAAAAGCACTGCAGAGGGCGAGACAACATACGACGAGGCATCTCAAAGGAAAGGCTCCTGGGTGCAGCCGCCGGGCGCAGGTTTTGTCTACTAAGATGGAAAAAACACGAAACGCGGAGAGCAAAATATGGCAGAGGTTGTGACGGTTGCCAGCTTTACGGAGCCACTGGAAGCCGAGATGGCGAAGCTGAGGCTCGAGTCGGCGGGAATTGAAGTCTTTCTCTCAGGCGAAAATGCCCGCATCATGGAGCCAGGCCTTGGCCCGCTGCAGCTCCAGGTCAGTTCCGACGACGAGGCCGATGCCCGCGCCATCCTCGCCGATCCCGGCGAGCCGGCCGGCCAGGACTCCCAAATATCGTGAGACGATATCGCAATACGATATATCGTGATACGATGATTCCATGGAAACTGCAGAAATTCATGGAGCTATCTCGCTGGCCCGTCACGGACAAAGATCCGATCCAGGAAAAGAACCTCAGCCGCTGACCCGCGCCCAGATGCGGCGCCTGGCCGAGTTCCGTTTTCAGTTGCGGAAGTTTCTCCACTTCAGCAGCTTGGCCGCCGGCGCCGCCGGCGTTCGCACCCAGCAATACCAGTTGCTGCAGTGCATCTGGGGTATGCCGGAAGA
>DASZYN010000598.1:0-5036 GCA_035545435.1 Acidobacteriaceae bacterium
ACATCCGTATGCGCGCGGCAAGGAAGTGACTGCGGCGGTAGCGGAGAATCGTCCGCTGGTTCGAAAAGCTGCCGAGGAGTCGCTCGTGCTGCTGCAAAACAAATCGGCAATGGGTGCGTCGCCCCTGCTTCCTTTCACGTCCGGACCACACCGGATTGCTCTGATCGGACCACTGGCGGGCGATACGCAGGAGATGGTGGCGGTCTGGGGCGACAATCGCCGCCTTCCGGATGTAGTCACGCTGAAAGACGCTCTGGAAGCGCGTGAGAAGCAGGCGGGCGGGTCGGTGCTGTACGCAAAAGGAACAGAGATCTCCGGTGGTTCCCAGGAGGGCTTCGCCGAGGCAGTCGATGCGGCGAAGCAAGCCGATGTGGTGGTGATGGCGTTGGGTGAGTCGAGCGCCATGAGTGGAGAAGCCGGCTCGCGCGCGCATCTTGATCTGCCGGGCAATCAGGAGCAGCTGCTGGAGGCGGTGGCGTCGACGGGCCGGCCCATGGTGTTGCTGGTTTTTTCGGGCCGCCCGCTGGTGCTGGACTGGGCTGCCGCGCATGTGCCGGCCATCATGGAGGCGTGGTTCCCGGGAGTTGAGGCCGGGCCGGCGATCGCGAATGTGCTCTATGGCGACGTTGCGCCCAGCGGAAAGCTGCCGATGAGCTTTCCGCGCGCCGTTGGCCAGGAGCCGCTCTACTACAATCGATTCCCCACTGGACGACCGCCGATCGATCTTGACCTTTCGAAACCGCCTGCGGGCGACTCTCGCTTCTTTTCGCGCTACATCGATGTTCCGAACGACGCGCTGTTTCCTTTTGGCTTTGGACTGAGTTACACCAACTTTGAGTATTCGACGGTTCGGCTGTCGCGCAGTTCCCTGCCCCTGCGCGAAGCCAGTCAGCCGGATGCTCACAGGCTGATCACGGCGACGGCAACGGTGAAAAATTCCGGCAATCGTGCAGCGACGGAAGTGGTGCAGTGCTACGTGCGCAATCTCGGCGCGAGTCTGGAGCAACCGGTGCGCAGTCTTGAGGGGTTCAAGCGGGTGACTCTGCAGCCGGGTGAATCGAAGGAGGTAGCGTTCGAGCTTGGATTTCCGGAATTGTCCTTCTACAACAACGCCGGCAAAGCGGTGATTGAGCCTACGCATTACACGGTCTGGATCGGCGGCAGTTCCCTGGCCAGCGACCATGCAGATTTCGATATCGTGCGGTAGGGACACGGAGTGCGCGACCGGATGCGGAGAGGCGACGGTGTGCGCGGCGGGCAGATAATGGACCCATCCATGAAATGTCTTTCGATCTTTTTACGACGGCTCGACGGGTTTGCCGGCCGTCGGATACGTGTTGGATTCGTGATGCTGGCCGTTGTTGCAAGCGCTCTTGTTGCTCAGGGTGAATCCCGCCACATCCGGCTCTCTCTGGGCCCGGACGATGTTCTGCCCACCGGCAACGAGTGGATTTCTTTGCCGGACATCCGCGCAAGCGATGGAGCATTGACGACCTTCAATGCTGTCTCGATGCAAAACCGCGGATTACTGCAGGTGAGCGGCGAACACGGCGGCCCCGTACTGCAACCGATCTTCAGCGCGGATGGGAAGCCTCTGCCCTTCCACAATCCCTCGTGGGAAGCGATCGAGTATTGGATTCCCGAGGCTCGCGCAGCAGAGAACGGCATTGAAATGACGCTGACCTGGTGCGCGCCGCCGGGATCGCGCGCGGCTTTTCTGCGCATGACGGCGACCAACCGCCGCGCTGCGCGAGCGAGTGTATCGATGGGAGTTCAGGCCTTCTGGGGACGAATCAGCCGTGTCACTTATACTCCGGTCGAACTGCGCGGCGAGCGTACGGTGGGAGCGGCTCCGTGGGTCAATTCGGCAGAGGTCTTCAGCTACGTCACCAACGACACCCGGTTCGCGTGGTCGCTGGTTCATCCCGGCTCGACGGCGCAGATCAACATGCCGCCGACTGTTGCCGTTCCGACGGTGGATGCCAGCAAGGCTGTCGAGCTCAATCCCGGGGAGACGGCGGAGGCGCTCTTTGTTCTCGGCGTCGGGATTGAAGAGTTCAGCGCATCACACAATGCCAAAGCACTGAACGAGCTTCTGCAGCGGAATGGCGCAGAGACGGTGATTGAGGACGCTGCAGCCTGGTGTCGCAGCCGGACGCGGACGACGGGGCAGGCGGATCTGGATCTGCTGATGAACCGGAATTTTCTATTCACGGAGTTCTACGCGTGGGGAAAGACCATCGACACCGAGCAATTCGTCGGCGTGACGTCACGCAGTCCGCGCTACTACGTGTCAGCCGCTTACTGGGACCGCGATGCGATGCTATGGAGTTTTCCTGCGCTGCTGGATGTCGATCCGGGGATGGCGGAGCAGGCGCTGGACTATGCTCTTACGACGCAGTTGCGCAACACGGGAACACACAGCCGTTTTATCGACGGGATTGTTCTTGAGGATGGCTTTCAGCTCGACGAGGCCGTGGCTCCGGTGATCGCGCTCGGCGCGTATGAACGCAAGATCGGAGACCAGGGCTTTCTCCTGGAGCATCGTGAGGCGATATCGGTGCTGCGCGATCGCATCCTGAGCCGATTCGATCCGCAGACAGGGCTCTTCTCGTCACTGCAGGACTCGCAGGATGAATTTCAGATCCTGCCCTTCATCACCTACGACAACGCACTCACGTGGAGAGCTCTTCTCGATCTCGGCGAGCTATTCGCGAAACTCGGGGATACAGCAACCGCCGACGATCTGCGGCACCGGGCCGCTGCGCTGCACGCCGCCATTCTTGCTCACTGTGTGTGGAGCGATGCGCCGGGCGCAGACGGGCCGATCTTTGCCTCAGCGACCGACGGCAGGAAAGCCATCTTCACGGAAATACCGCCTGGATCGCTGATGAAGCTGGCTACGCTCGGATTCGTGTCTGAGGCCGATCCGGTTTTCGCGCGCACGTATCGCTGGTTACATTCGGCGAATTACCAATACTCTTACAGCGACAAGCCCTTCGGCCTGCCGGGGAGTTATCGCCTGCCGTTCACGACATCGTGGAGCGTGGCGGATCATCTGGAGCTGCAGGCAGGTCGCGAGCAGGCACTGAAGATCCTGCGAGCGAGCAACTGGGACGGCGGCATCATCACCGAAGGCGTCGATCCAACGTCAGGAAAGATGGACCAGGCCGGACGCGCCTTCGCGACGGCAGCGGGCTACGTGGCTCACGCGATTTGTGAGTCGATGTGCAAACAGAAGTGAGTGCTGAGCTGGGAGGGGCGCCGTAAGGCCGGCTCAGGAAAACGAAGCAATCGCTTCGTTTTCTGTGTCGTAGACCTCGAAGAGTGGGAGCAGGCGACACATGGTCAGCGTCTGCAGCACAACCTTTGGCGGATTGACGAGCTTCACGGTCCCGCCGGCGCTCTTGGTGGACTGAAGGGCTTTCACCAGCAAACCGATGCCGCTTGAATCGAGCCGATCGATGCCGGAGATTTCGAGAACGACGTGGTGCTGGCCATGAGCGAGAAGATTGTCCAGCGTTTGACGCAGGCTATCGGCGGGCGGACCCAGAACGAGCGGACCGCGCAGCGTCAGCGAAGTGACGTCGCCATGTCTGAGAACTGTAATCTCCAGCGAGTTCACTCCGCCCCCTGAGGCTGACAACGGCGCGGCGCCGGGAGCAACCGCGGTCTTTCAAACGGGTCATCCGGGCCGCGATCGCTGCTTTCCGGTTGACGAAAGCGTCAGCGAAAAAAATCTCCCCGCAAAAGCAGGGGCAGGATACCATACCGCCAACGGTCAGACGGAAAGTGATGCGGCTTCCCCCTGAAGCTTGAACTTCCGCAGTGCGGAAATTCCCCAGCAGCGCGCTCTCTCCGTTCCTGTGCGACAAATGAACGCTTTCGGGCCTGGAGCCCGAATGGAAGGAGCCTTGCGGTTGAGCCAGCCTGCAGTCGTTTCTCCATTAGCGGATCTATCGCCGGCACTTCTGGCCGAGCTGGAGCTGGTTCCGCGTGCTCGCATCGTTGCCGCTGCGGTGGCAGAGTTCGTTCCCGAATCAGCTGTTGTTGTTTTCTCCGTCGATCATCCGCAGGCTCCGGTCTGGACTGCGCGAGCGATTGCCGGGGAGATCACCGTCGATTCGGGAGCGATCGCATTCGAGGCGGGAACGCTGGGCGCGCTGGGACGCGAGCGCTCCATTCTGCAGTTCAGCGCCGAAGAAGTCAGCCGTGATGAATACGCTCACCTCGATGTTCGCCAGGCGGTCACCGCGTTGACGTATGTCCCGATGCTGGTGGGGGAAGAAGTCGCGGGCGCCATTGAGATCGTGAGCTTCGCCGAAGCGCCAGGCGAAGCGATCCTGGAGCAGGTGGCGGAGATTGCAAACGTCGGCGCCATTGCCTTCAGAAGCGCCGCTATTTACGCAGCAGAACGCGATGCAGGACTGGCTTCGGTGATGCGGCTCACGCAACTCTACGACATCGAGAAGGTCTTCAACGCCACGCTCGATATGCAGACGCTGCTGCCGGTGATCTGCGAAAAGGTCGGCGATCTGGTCCACAGCAACGGGGTGAACCTGTGGATGGTCGACAACGAGGACCTGCTGTTACTGCAACAGGCGGGTAACGATCCGGCTGCGCGTCCCGGGGATCGGCAGCGCGGCGAGGAGGGAGTCGCGGGCCGCGTGGGTGAAACCGGCGAAGCGGTCCTGCTGCAGGCGGGCGATGCAGCGCTGGACGCTCGCAATGCGAAATTGACAGATGCGGCGGTGACGTCGCTCGTGGCCGCGCCCATCATGGATGGGGAAAGCCTGGTTGGGGTGATTGAGGCGGTTCGCAGCGAGGGCGAGGAGCCTTTTACCGACGACGATTTCTTTGTGCTGACCCAGGTTGCGGCCTCGGCAGCGCAGGCGCTGCACAACTCGTCGCTGCTGCAGGCAGAACGAAAAATCGAAGTGCTGCAGACGCTGGTGAGCGTGGGGCAAGAGATCGGTTCGACACTGAACCAGCAGCGTGTCCTGCAGGCGATCGTGAATCAGCCGCAGCTGGTGATT
>DASZYN010000599.1:0-2995 GCA_035545435.1 Acidobacteriaceae bacterium
AGTGCGCGCCGGCCGGCGGTCGCGCGCCCGGGCGGGCTTTCTTGAAGAACCAAACCAGCACAACGCAGACGAAGCAGATCAGGCTCATCCAGCGGAAGACGTCGACGTAGGCCCACAGCAGGGCCTGGCGGCCCAGCTGGCGGTAAAGAGTGTCGGCCGCGGCTCCCGCGGCATTGGGTGCAGCGGTGTGATGCGTGAGATAACCGGTGAGCGCGCTGAGACGCTGCTCGAACCAGTACTGCGTTTGTGAGACGTAGCCGGTAATGAAGGACTGGTGGGCGCTGCTGCGCCGGACGAGCAGCGTCTGGGCGATGGAGATGCCGATCGAACCGCCAATGTTGCGGACGAGGTTGAAGATGCCGCTGGCGTTTCCGATCTGGTCGTTGCGCAGCGTGCTGTACGCCTGGGTCGTGATGGGCACGAAGACAAAGCTCAGGGCAAACCCGGTAACGAGGATGGGGACCAGCAGGGTCCACGGGCTGATCTGGAGGGTGAGATTGCCGAACACCAGACTCATGACACCGAAGCCGACGAAGCCGAAGGTGAGCAGGTAGCGGGGATCGACTTTGTTGCCCAAATAGCCGATGACCGGCATACCAATAATGGAGCCGATGCCACGGGGGCCGACAACGAGCCCGGCGGCGAAGGCGGTGTAGCCCAGCAGTTCCTGATAGAAGAGCGGCAGCACCGTCACCATCGAGTAGATACACAGGCCAAACATCAGCATCAGGCCGCAGCCGAGGCCGAAGTTGCGGTCTTTGAGCGTGCGCAGGTTCACCAGCGGAGTCTTGCTCCGCCAGGAATGAATGATGAACCAGGCGAGTGCCGCGATGAGGAAGAGGGCGGCCCAGCGAATCCAGATCGAGCCGAACCAGTCGTCTTCCTGGCCTTTGTCGAGGATGATCTGGAGGCATCCGGTCCAGACCGCGAGTGTGCCAATGCCGATGGTGTCGAACTTGCTGGGTTTGGCTTTGCGAATGTACTCGGGATCGTGAACGTAGCGGCTGATCATGTAGACCGCGAGGATCCCGACCGGGATGTTGATGTAGAAGGCGTAGCGCCAGCTGTAGGTGTCGGTAAGCCAGCCGCCCAGAGTCGGGCCGAGGACGGGAGCAACCACCACACCGAAGGCGAAGAAGGCCATGGCGGCGCCGCGCTTCTCCGGCGGGAAGCTCTCGAGCAGGATCGACTGGGAGAGGGGCTGGAGGGCTCCGCCGCCGGCGCCCTGGATGACGCGCGCGATAAGGATGAAGCCGAGAGTGGGCGCCGCTCCGCAGAAGAACGAGGCAATGGTGAAGATGATGACGCAGGTGATGAGGAAGCGCTTGCGTCCGAAGCGCAGGGAGAACCAGTTGCTGGCGGGCAGAATGACGGCGTTAGCGACCAGATAGCTGGTCAGGACCCAGGTGGCCTCGTCGTTCGAGGCCGAGAGAGAGCCCGCAATATAAGGCAGCGCGACCGAGGCGATGGCGGTGTCGAGCACCTCCATGAAGGTGGCCAGCATCACGCTGATCGCAATCAGCCATGGATTGATGCCAAAATTCTGCGCCTGCTGGCCGCTGCCGCTATCCGCCATGTTCCTGCCTGGATTGTTGGAGTTACGTGGGTAAAAGCTGGCCGGGGAATGCCGACTATGATGCCTCAGCGGGGCCAGGAAACGTATCTTCTTTTCTGCGTTTTAGATACGGCGGGGGTGGGGACGGATGCAGGCGAGCTCTGGAAAACGTTCCTGCCGGCGCAGAATGGGGCAAAAACACCAATCTTTTGAATAACTTCCGTTTCTGAATCGCGAATTCCATTTCTCGCATCAGATAGATTGACAATAAGTGACTCAAGTGCGATGCTGACCAGGCAGGGCACTCATTCAGGAGCAGCAACAACAATGGCAAAGATTATCGGTATTGACCTCGGCACGACCAACTCGGTCGTGGCCGTGATGGAGGGCGGTGAGCCCAAAGTGATCGCCAACGAAGAGGGTGGCCGCACCACGCCTTCCGTCGTCGCGTTCACGAAGTCGGGAGAGCGCCTCGTAGGCCAGGTGGCCAAGCGCCAGGCGATCACCAACCCCGCGAACACGGTTTACTCGATCAAGCGGTTCATGGGGCGTCGCTTCAACGAAGTCAACGACGAGATGAAGATGGTGCCCTACAAGGTCGTCCAGCAGGGCGATCACGTGGCCGTGGAGGCGCAGGGCAAGCTGTACACGCCGCCGGAGATTTCGGCGCTCATCCTGCAGAAGCTGAAGAAGGCTGCGGAAGACCATCTGGGAACGACCGTCACCGAGGCCGTGATCACGGTGCCGGCCTACTTTAATGATGCGCAGCGCCAGGCGACCAAGGACGCAGGCAAGATTGCCGGGCTCGACGTGAAGCGCATCGTGAACGAGCCGACGGCGGCCGCGTTGGCCTACGGCCTCGACAAAAAGAAGGACGAGACGATCGCCGTGTACGACTTTGGCGGCGGCACCTTCGATATTTCGATCCTCGAAGTCGGCGAAGGCGTCATTGAGGTGAAGTCGACCAACGGCGACACCCACCTGGGCGGCGACAACATCGACCAGCGGATCGTGGACTGGCTCATTGAGGAGTTCAAGAAGGAAGAGGGTCTGGACCTGCGCGCCAAGGGCAACGAGATGGCGCTGCAGCGGCTCCGCGATTCGGCCGAGCGCGCCAAGATCGAGCTGTCGACGGCGCTCGAGACCGAGATCAACCTGCCGTTTATCACCGCCGATGCGTCTGGACCGAAGCACCTCGTCAAGAAGCTGACGCGGGCGAAGCTCGAGCAACTGGTGGAGGAGATCATCCAGCGCTCGGTGGAGCCGTGCAAGAAGGCTTTGGCCGATGCCGGCGTGGATGCAAGCAAGATCGACGAGGTCGTGCTCGTCGGCGGACAGACGCGCATGCCGCGGATCCAGGCGCTGGTGAAGGAGCTGTTCGGCAAGGAAGGCCACAAGGGTGTGAACCCCGACGAAGTGGTGGCCGTGGGCGCGGCGGTC
>DASZYN010000600.1:0-4646 GCA_035545435.1 Acidobacteriaceae bacterium
TTTTCCGTTCCACGAGTGCGTGAACTCGTGCGGCAGGAGATCGGCGGAGAGCAGTTGCAGGTTGTCGTCGATGAAGGTGCGCTCCGCCACGCGATCGTCGCTTGACTGATGATGCTCGAGGCCGAAGTGCGCCACCTGATCGCTTGCCGTGACCAGGAAGTGATAGCTGTTGTAGTGCCGTGACTGATAGAGAGCCCCGGTTTCGCGCACGAGATTGCTGTATGCCTGCACGGCGCCGGGAGAAACCTTCAGATCTTCCGGGCCATCGGCGGCGATATCCAGAAAATGCTTCGGTGTCACCTCCGGCGCGAGCGCGATTTCGACGAAATACCTGCCCGTCAGCAGCGGCGAGTCGATCAGCTGTTCCAGGGAAACGTTGGCGAAATCAACATGGGTGGCATCGCCGCCAGTTCTGGTCAGCGCCGTTCCGTACTGCCATCCTTCGGGCAGAACCACCGATGGCTGGACCTCGATATCCGCGTCGTCCTTGTGCCCGGCGGGATAGAGCACCAGCTCATTCCAGCTCAGCAGCGCCAGATTTGCGCTTGTGGATGCACCCGCTGAAAAGCCGCTGGCCGCGGCCGTGGCCAGGAAGTCGTCTTTGACGTTGAGCTGGGTTACTCCGTCAGGCACCGTCACGCGGATCGCGTACATGTTTACGTCGTCGCGCGTCCATGGAAGCTGCTGTCCGTTGGCGGTGATGAAGAGTCCTGCCAGGTTGTCGATCGGCCCATCCGGCATGTGCTCGCCGGGGATCCACTTTGCGTAGAGCAGCGTGAGCGGTCCTGGACTCACCGGAATGGTCATGTGCGCATGCAGAATTCTGCGCGGCGCGTCGGTCAGGTCAACGGTGATTTTTATGGGATTCGAAGCGGCTTGGGCGTGCGCGGTAAAGGCCACAGTGAAAAGCAACCCCAGGGCGGGGTGCAGGCGAAAGCGCATAGTCCTCCTGACCAAAGTGCGAAGACCCAGTGTACTGAGGGCGGCGTGCGCGCCGCGAAATCGCTTGACCTTCTGCAGGGGCGGCGTACACTGGCGCGTCCGGAGGTACGTGTCATGCTCGACGGCACGCTGCACTGGAACTTCGGGCTAGCCTGGATTGCGTTTGCCCTCGGGGTGGCGCTGCACGTCGTCGATGAGGCGCGCCACGACTTTCTCGCCACTTACAATCCCAACGCGATGGCCATCCGCCGTCGTCTGCATATTCCCTTTCCGCCGGTGTTTACGTTTCGAGCGTGGCTCGGCGGGTTGATTGCCGGAGTGTGCGTTCTTCTGTTGCTCTCGCCGTTTGCGCTGCACGGTGTGCATTGGATCCGGATCGTGGCTCTGCCACTCGCGATCCTCATCGGGATCGGCAACGGCCTGGGACACATCGGCGGCTCGATCTACTATCGCCGCTGGATGGCCGGCATCCTGAGTTCGCCGGTCTTGCTGGCCGTCGGGACCTGGCTGCTTTGGAGTGCGTGGGCGGAGTTCCAGCACGGTTAGCATTGGCGCCGGTACTGTACCCTCCTCCCAGCACCCTGTACCCTGCTTTTATGGCGAGTGGCTTCTTCCTGACTTTTGAAGGCCTCGACGGCTCCGGCAAGTCGACGCAGTTACGCAAGCTCGCCGAGCATCTTCAGGCCCAGGGCCTGGCGATTACCGTCACGCGCCAGCCGGGAGGCACCCATCTTGGCGACCGGGTCCGTGGTCTGATCCTCGATTCCAAAACTGAGCGGATCGATCCGAGGACCGAACTCGGCCTGATGTTCTCCGACCGCGCGCAATGCATCGCCGAGGTGATCGCGCCGGCACTGCATGGCGGCAATGTGGTCCTCTGCGACCGCTTCACGGATTCGACGGAGGCTTACCAGGGCGGGGGACGGCAACTCGGCAGCGAGATTGTCCTGCGGCTTCACGAAACCATGTGCGGGGGGCTGCAGCCGGACCTCACTCTCCTGCTCCTCGCCGACTTCGATCGATCCCTGGCCCGCGCTCGCCGGCGCAATACCCGCAACGCCGCAGCCGGTCAGGACGAAGGCCGGTTTGAGCGCGAGGATCTGAACTTTTACCGCCGCGTGTATGACAAGTACCGCGAAATCGCCGAGCGGGAGCCCAGGCGTGTGGCAATCATCGATGGGGATCGCTCCATCGAGGTCATCCATCACGAAATCAGGGAGTTGGTCGACGACAGGCTGCGGGCGGCCGGGATGCTCCCTGTCCAGCCTGCCGCCGGTGTCCACTAGTGGACACCGGGTTCCGCATTCGATCACTCGACGCCTCTCGGTCTCTGCCTGAACGAAGCTCAAATAAAACATTGCACGAGACTTCGGACCATCTCCCAAATGGCGCGGCACATGCTATTCCCTTTATGTAATGGATATCTCACGGCCAGACATCAGGAAGAAAAAGCTCCGCCGGCAGATCATTGTGCTGGCTATTGTTGCAGTTGGCGTCACCGCGGCCGCCTGGGCTGTTATGCGCCTCAAACCCGCTGTCCCGACGGTTGACGCCAGTACGATCTGGCCCGACACGGTGAAGCGCGGCGACATGATCCGCAACGTCCGTGGCCTTGGCACGCTGGTCCCCCGCGAGGACAGCATCGAGCTCATCCCGACCCAGACGGAGGCGACGGTGGTGCGCATTCGGGTCCTGCCGGGCGCGCGGGTGACTCCCGATACGGTCCTGATGGATCTCGCCGATCCGCAACTTCAGCAGCAGTTGCTGAACGCACAGCTCGCCGTCAAGCAGGCAGAAGCCGATTACAAGAGCCTGCAGGCAACGCTGCAAAGCACGCTGATGGACAAGAAGTCCACCGGGGCGCAGATCAACTCACAATATAGTCAGGCGCAGCTTCAGGCCAACACCGACCAGCAGCTCTACAAGCTGGGGGTGATCAGCGGCATCCAGTACAACCAGTCAAAGAACAACGCGGAGCAGCTGACCACACAACACCAGATCAGCCAGGAACAGCTCGATATGAACCAGAAGGCGATCGAAGTCCAGCTCGCCTCCGCGGGGACAAAAGTCGACCAGGCCAAGGCGCAACTGGCTCTGTACCAGAGCCAGGAGGACGCCCTGCATGTGAAAGCCGGCATTTCGGGCGTGGTCGCCTCCCTGGCCACTCCTGTTTCTGTGGGCGAACACGTTGCAGCCGGAACGTCGGTGGCTGAGGTGATCGATCCGACGAAGCTGAAGGCTGCCCTGCAAATCGCCGAGACGCAGGCGCACGATATTCTGCTCGGCCAGAAAGCCGAGATCGACACGCATAACGGCATTGTTCCGGGACACGTTACCCGAATTGATCCCTCCGTATTGAACGGAACGCGTACCGTTGACGTAACACTCGATGGGGAGCTTCCAGCCGGAGCAGTTCCGCAGCTGAGCGTGGACGGAACCATCGAACTCGCACACCTGCACGATGTGCTCTATGTTGGGCGGCCCGCATTCGGCAATGAGAACAGCACGATCAGCCTGTTCCGCATGGACGCCAACGGCAAAACCGCTACCCGGGTCCAGGTGCAGGTGGGTAAGGCTTCGACGACGGAGATTCAGATTATGAGTGGCCTGAACGATGGGGATCGTGTCATCCTTTCGGACATGTCACGCTACGACAACACAGATAAAGTTCGGCTGGAGTAGGCACTTCCCCCAGGAAGCAACGGCAGCGCAAACTTCTTCAGGAGCAGGAGAGCAGGATGGACAACAATCAGGCGTTGATCGAAATTGAAGGCCTCACCAAGGTCTTCTACACCGACGAGATCGAAACCCACGCGCTGTCCGGCGTCCACATGAAGATCGACAAGGGTGAGTATGTCGCCATCTCCGGTCCTTCCGGATGCGGCAAGTCCACGCTCCTGTCCATCATTGGCCTGCTCGACACGCCCACTGGCGGGAGCTATACGCTCAACAGCCATTCGGTCGAGAATCTGAACTTCTCGCAGCGTTCGCGCATCCGCAACCAGGAGATCGGCTTCATCTTCCAGAGCTTCAATCTCATCGGCGATCTCACCGTGTATGAAAACGTTGAGCTGCCGCTGACCTATCGCTCCGGAATGTCGTCGGCTGAGCGCAAACGCCGCGTGCAGGAGTCGCTCGAGCGCGTGAGCATGGCACACCGTATCCGCCACTATCCCTCGCAGCTCTCCGGCGGTCAGCAGCAGCGTGTTGCTGTGGCCCGCGCCCTGGCCGGTTCGCCCTCGATCCTGCTGGCCGACGAGCCCACCGGAAACCTGGACTCGCGCAACGCCGAGGCCGTGATGGAGTTGATGCAGAACCTCCATCGCGAAGGCGCAACCATCTGCATGGTGACGCACGATCCACGCTTCGCGCGCCATGCCGATCGCCAGATTCACCTCTTCGACGGCAAGGTAGTCGCGGAAGGCGAGTCGCTGGAGCAGGTTCTCGAAGTCAAGTAATCGGCTGCACGAGTCCCGCCGCTCCCATCTACGGGACTCGTGTGTCCAGGCGTCTGATTCCGGCCTGTACGTTAACAAGAAGGAACCATGATTCAGCTCAAAAACCTCGAACGCAGTTACAAGACCGGCGCCGGCCAAACCTGGGTCCTGCGCCGCGTCAACCTTGAAATTAAAGAGGGCGAGTTCCTTACGATCATGGGCCCGTCCGGAGCGGGAAAGTCCTCGCTTCTGAACGTCCTCGCCCTG
>DASZYN010000601.1:0-2011 GCA_035545435.1 Acidobacteriaceae bacterium
CCGCAGCAGCCCGTGAAGGTGGTTGCGCTCGTGGGTGCAAGTCCCACCCGTCGAATTGGACGGTTCACGACGGAACGGCCCGGTGCCTGTCGGCCCCGCAAGGGGAAGAGGGGAGTAAGCAGTCCGGGTATAGAACCGATGGGCCTGAATGAAGATGAACCACAGCTAATGAGCCTCGAAATAATACTGAACCGGAGTCGCCGAGTCGCTGGTGTGATGATGAAGGCCGACGTCTGCGTGGCGGACAACCGTCAGCCCGCGCAGTCTCCGGCGGGGTCGGCGTGGCAGGCACGTCGGGAAGGGCAACCACAGATAAAGCGGGGAGAGCGGGGCCGATGAGCAAGGAGCAATCCAAGGCTCAATCTGACGGGCAAGCCGGTTCGTCCGGCAAGACGGCAGGCGTCGGTTCCGCAGTCGGAGGAGTCCATAGTAAGCGAGCCCACAGATGGCACGATGAGTCGGGGAACATTACCCCGGAACATCTGGCCTGGCTCAAGGCTCGGAGAAGGGACTCTGCTTGTACGCAAGCGTGGCAGAGGAGCGAAGGACAAGGGGATGGTTCCGCGCGAGCGGGAATAATAACTCCTGAGAAGATTCGCAAGCTCCAACGCACGCTCTATCGCAAAGCCAAAGCCGAACCGAAATATCGGTTCTGGAGTCTCTACGGAGACATCATGCGCCGGGACATTTTGGAGCACGCGCTCCAAAGAATCGCGGCAAACGGGGGCGCTCCAGGTGCGGATGGCCAAACCATCGAAAGCATCAGGAGCAGCCCGGAAAAGCAGAGCCAATGGCTAGACTCGTTGCAACGGGAACTCAAGACCAGGACTTACCGGCCCCTGCCGGTTCGACGGGTCTGGATACCCAAAGCCAACGGGGGCCAGCGGCCTCTGGGCATACCGACCGTCAAAGACCGGGTGGTACAGATGGCGGCGATGCTGGTGCTCTTGCCGATATTTGAAGCGGACTTTCATCCGCGCAGCTACGGCTTTCGGCCCCGGCGCAACGCCCATCAAGCCATCGAAGAAATCGTTCGGGCGCTACGCCATGGCCATGCCGAAGTGCTGGATGCCGACTTGTCGAAATACTTCGACACCATCCCGCACCGAGGCTTGCTCAAGCTGTTGGCCCGGCGAATCAGTGATGGCAGCGTCCTGTGGCTCATTAAAATATGGCTGCGGGCACCTGTGCAGGAAGAGGACAAGGACGGCACCAAGCGAATCAAACCTAACTCCAGCGGCACACCGCAGGGCGGAGTGATCTCGCCGTTGCTGGCCAACCTCTACCTCAACGCCTTGGACTGGGCGGTCAACGAAAAGGTCGAAGGCAAACCGGTCCTGGTCCGCTATGCGGATGACTTCGTCATCCTTGCCAGACCGGGACAAGGGGAAAACCTGCGACAAAGGCTGCGCCAGTGGCTGGCGGCGCAAGGACTGACGCTCAACGAAGAAAAGACCCGGCTGGTCAATCGCCAGGACGGGTTCAACTTCCTGGGCTTCAGCGTGCGCTGGCAACGCGGCCGCAATACGGGCCGATGGTATGCGCACGTTCAACCCTCCGCCAAAAGCGAGCAGCGACTGCGTGACAATGTGCGCGGCATACTTAGCCATTGGACATTGCACAAACACATCACCGAGGCGGTAGAGGAACTCAACCCTTTACTGCGCGGCTGGCACGGATACTTCCACTTCCGAAACAGTACGCAGGTGATCTGGGGCCTGCAAGGGTGGGTCCGTGCACGGTTCAAAGGATGGCTGTGGCGTAAACATCGTCGCCGCAAAGGCAAATGGAAGGGCTACCCCGACCACCTGCTACATGGCCGCTATGGCCTGTGGCTGATGCCGACGCGAGCACCTTGGAAACCAACATGACTGAATGCAATGCGATGAAGCGTCCCGGAAAGCCGGATACGGGAAATCCGTTCGTCCGGTTTGATGAGGGGCGAAGTGGCAACGCAGGACTGACAACTACGGTCGGTTCAACCCGCCTGTTACCACTTCGCCTACTCTAC
>DASZYN010000602.1:0-1598 GCA_035545435.1 Acidobacteriaceae bacterium
GAAGGAGTATAGACATGGACATTCGCGCTCAAGTTTCGATGGTCTTTCACCTGGATAAGTGCATCGGCTGTCACACCTGCAGCATCGCGTGCAAGAACATCTGGACCGATCGCAAGGGCACCGAGTACATGTACTGGAACAACGTGGAGACGAAGCCGGGCACCGGCTATCCGACGCGTTGGGAAGACCAGACCAAATACCGTGGCGGCTGGGTCGTCGACGGGCAGCGGCAGAAGAGCCTGCGGCTGCGGCTGCAGGGCAAGTGGGGCACGCTCAGCAACATCTTCTACAACCCCTACCTGCCGACGCTGGACGACTACTTCGAGCCCTGGACCTACGATTACCAGAACCTGATCAACGCGCCCTTGGCCGACGAGCAGCCGACCGCGCGCGCGATCTCGATGGTGACGGGCAAGTACATGGACACGATCGAGGCGGGCCCGAACTGGGACGACGACCTCGGCGGTTCGCAGGTCTACGCGAACAACGACCCGAACCTCGACGGCGCCTCCGAGGAGGAGATGCGCCAGATCAACGAGATCAACAGCACGGTGTTCTTCTATCTGCCGCGCATCTGCAATCACTGCCTCAACCCCGGCTGCGTTGCGGCGTGTCCGCAGGGCGCGCTCTACAAGCGCGGCGAGGACGGCGTGGTGCTGGTGAGCCAGGAGCGCTGCCGCGCCTGGCGCATGTGCATCTCGGGATGTCCGTACAAGAAGACCTACTTCAACTGGTCGACCGGCAAGGCCGAGAAATGCATCCTGTGCTATCCGCGCCTTGAGAGCGGCCAGCCGCCGGCCTGCTTCCACTCCTGCGTGGGCCGCATCCGGTACATCGGCCTGGTGCTTTACGATGCGGATGCAATCGAGGAGACGGCGAAGTCGCCGCAGGATCAGCTGGTGATGGCGCAGCGCAACATCATCAAGGATCCGTTCGATCCGGAGATCATCGCAGCCGCGAGAGCCAACGGCATTCCCGATGCGAAGATCGAAGCGGCGCAGAAGTCGCCGGTCTACCAGTTCGTCAAGAAGTGGGGCATCGCGCTGCCGCTGCATCCGGAGTTCCGCACGCTGCCGATGCTGTTCTACGTGCCGCCGCTGGGACCGGTTCTCGCCAAGGTGGAGAACGGCGTGTACGACAACATCGCCTCCGAATCGAGACTGGGTCCGTTGATGAGTTCGCTGGAGCGGTCACGCGTCTCGCTGCGCTACATGGCGAGCCTGCTGGCGGGCGGCAACGAGGAGATCATCAAGGGAGTCTACAAGAAGCTGGTCGCGGTGCGCGTGTACATGCGGTCGAAGAAGGTGAAGGATATCCCGGACGAGGAGGTGCAGCGCGCGCTTGCCGAAGGCCAGACCACGGCGGCCGAGGTCGAGGCGATCTGGCGGCTGACGTCGATGCCGACCTTCGAGGAGCGGTTCGTGGTTCCGCCGATGGAGCGTGAGACGGCGGTCGATGCGTTGTTCCCGCAGCTCGATCCGGTCTCGCACAACTACCCGATCCGCAAGGGCGCGGTCGGTGCCGGCTTCCACACCGACCCGGCGAGAGGACCATAGGCTCTCTCCAGGTTACGCAACACAAAGACAGCGGTTGGGCTT
>DASZYN010000603.1:0-4827 GCA_035545435.1 Acidobacteriaceae bacterium
TCATTCTGAATTCCGGATCCGTGACGGTGTCCGCGGAAGAGGCCAGGCTCTTCGAGCGGGTCCTGTCGAAGGGATTGGCTCCGGGTCTGCTGGTTCGCGTGCTGCGCGAGATCTTTCCGCTGCTCGGGGCCGGAGCCCCGGTGGTCGCATCCGGATTTGCCGAGGATGACGAGGGCTGGCGGGTACAGCCCGCCCGTGAGCGAGGTTGATTATGTCTTCCGGTTCGATCCAGCGCTGGTGCGATCCGCGCGTGATTCTGCTGGCGACGAATCTTCACGATCCGCCCGACCTGATGCGGCACGCGGTTGCGGAGGCCAGGAGAAGCGGGGCTCGCCTTCTGCTCGTCCACGTGATCCCTTCCCTTGCCCCACAGGAAGACGCCGCCGGCAGCCCTCCCCGCGTCTTCCTGTTTCCTTCGAAGGATTGCGCCGCCAATGCTCTGGAACAGCTGGCGCTGCAACTGCAGTGGCAAGGAGTTTTATGCGAGGCCGTGGTGCTGAGAGGACGCCCGGCCGAGCAGATTTGCGCTCTGGTTCCGTTGCGCAAGGTGGACCGTGTGTTCGTGGCGAGCCGCGGTCGTGCCGCGGGCGCTTCGGCAGGGCCGTGCGTCGCGGAGGAATTAGTGAGCGCTCTGGCGATACCGGTCTGCGTCGTCAGCAGGCAGGCCGATCCCGCGGGGATGAGCGGTGCCAGGGCAAGTCGCGTGCTGCTCGCGCTTTCTCTGCGGTCGATGCGGCGGGAGTACGTCGACTTTGCTTTCGGGGTGGCCAGAGCCCGTGGCGCGCGGCTCACGTTGCTGCATGTTCTCGATGGGTCATCCATCCGGGAACGGCATCGAGCGTCGGCGCACGATCGAGCGATGCTGCGCCTGGCCGCGCTGGCTGCCACCTGTGACGCAAGGCCGCGAGGGACTGATCTCGTCGTTCGCGACGGCGATCCTGCTGCGCAGATCGTGGAACAGGCCGGGTGCCCTTTTCAGGACCTCATCGTTCTCGGATCGTCGTCTCTACGATCCTCTTCGGCCATGCTGGGCGGCAACATCCTTCGCCGGGTGATTGCCGAGGCCCGCTGTCCCGTCATCACGCTCAAACCGCCCATCGCGGAATTCCGGGCGGAGCCCGATCCCGAATGGCCAATTCTCAGGACAGGTTCGTTCGATTGATGGCGCGTTCCACGCGCCGCTGGAGGACACCATGAAATGCGCCAATCCGCTCTGCGAGCATCGTCTCCACTACCTGCGCGGCGGAACGCTGCGTCTGCTGGAATTCGAGAACGCTCCGGAACATCGGCTGCGGGGCGGAGGTGGGGGTTTTCCGGTCATTCAGCACAGCGCTCGGTACTTCTGGCTTTGCTCGGAATGTTCCGGGATTCTGATCCTGCGCCGCTGGACGCAGTGCGGTCTTGTTCTTCAGTCGCGCAGGCAGCCGGAAGAAGCATCGCCGCTAACGTGGACGGTTCCTGCGGAACCAGCGGTGGATGTGGAGAACCGTGGTTCCTTTCGAATTCCCCGCGTCAGGACGGCCTGAAACGCGAAAGATCCAAATGGGATTTCGTACACGATCTCGGACAACGGCGCCGGAAATTACGACGCCGTCTGCGGCTTACCCGGATTTCAGCCGCTAAAGCTCGCGAATCCGCTGCAATCCGTGGCAATGGAAATGCTTCTCTATCCGCGAGTGCCGATGGTCGTGACAGCTCGATCCGTCGCAACCGGGTACTCCTGTAAATCCCCTAACCGGAGAACCGCTATGTCGCTTACAAAGTTTCGCAAAATTGCCTACACGACCTTCGTCGCAACCCTTCTGCTGGCACTGGCTCCCCTGCTGAGAGCGGAAAGCGTTGACGATTCACGCGAGATAACGCAGCTGCTTTCCCAGGCGAAAGCGACCGCAACGCTGGTGACGCACGATGCAGAAACGCTCGAATCGTATACGCGTTCGCGGATCAGCTGGCAAACGCATGCGCGCCAACTGGAGCGGATGCGGGGCCATACGAATGAACTGATTGAAGACGTCAGGGAGCTTTCGGCGCTGCGTTCACAAGGCTCGCCGTGGCAACAGGAAGCCATCGATCGCATCAATCCCATGTTGAAGGACATGGCCGATCATCTGACCGCCACGATCGAACACCTGAACGACAACCGCTCGAGTATCCACTTCCAGCCGTATCAGGACTACGCCCGGGGCAATCGGATCTTTGCCGATAAGACACTGGTGGCGATCCGCGATTTTGTGGACTACGGTGAAGCCCGGGCCGCGGCGGATTCACTCGAACAGAAGCTGACGCTTCCTGCAGCAAGCGGGGAGTGAGTGCGACGTGCCTCCATGGTGAAGAACAAAGCGGGCGGCGTTTTGCAGGAGTGGAGCATCGCCGCCCGCTGTTTTGGGTAGCAGGCCCGCAATGGGGCCGTCCTCTATAATTGAGTCAGAGTCACTGGCGGTCCCCATCCAGGCTTTTCCTTCCAGGGCGAATCATCCACACACTGCAGACCGGCTCCGTGTGGTCACCTATAACGTCCACAAGTGCCGTGGGCTCGATGGACGTGTGCTTCCCCATCGCATCCTTCGTGTACTCGAAGAGATCGACGCCGATGTGATTGCGTTGCAGGAGGTCGTCTGCCGGGAGGAAAAATCGGCGGAGCGTCACCAGGCCCGGTATCTTGCGGAGCGCCTTGGCCTGTTCTGCGAACTGGGTGAAAACCGACGCCATCGCGGCGGAGCCTACGGCAATGTTCTGCTCTCGCGCTATCCCATTCTGCACGCGCGCAATCACGATATCTCGGTCCCGGGACGCGAACGGCGCGGCTGTCTGCATGTCGAGCTGCAACCGGAGAACAGCGCGGTGCTGCACATCTTTAACCTGCATCTGGGAACCGCTCTCTACGAACGGCGCATGCAGGCGCGTCAGATGTTTGGAGAGAGGCTTTTTCCTGGAGCCGAGCTTTCGGGAAACAAGATCGTCCTCGGCGATTTCAACGAGTGGACGCGAGGGCTGCCGTCGCGCCTGTTCAATCTGCATTTCGAAAGCGCTCACAGTTACATGGATGCGCATCGCACGCGCACCTTCCCTGGGGTGCTGCCCATGTTGCCCCTGGATCACATCTACTTCGACCGCGAACTGCAGCTGGACCACGTGAGAATCCACCGCACCCCGGCTGCGCTCATGGCATCGGATCATCTGCCGGTTGTCGCGGAGTTTACCCTGCCGGCGGAGTCTGGCAACGCCGCGGTTTCCGAGCAAGGCGCGGCCCTGCTGCCGCCTTCTACAGACCGCCTTCCGGAAGCGCGCGTTTAAGTGGTTCGCGTCTCTCTTTCCTGGATGGTCCGTGCTTGCCCTCCCCGGTCGTTTCTCGACCGCATCCCGTACAACCCGGCCATCCCGTCCGAAACTCCACCCCTTATGTCCTGAGAGTCGCAGCCGTAGCCGGCGATTTCCAAACCTCCAGCAGCGAACGCCAGGACCAGGAGACTCTATGCCGTTCTGTTATCGCGCTTCGACGCGAGCGCCTTATTGGGTTGGCTTTACGTTGAGCTGGATTTGCCTGTGCACGCCGCTTCCTGCGTCCGCACAAAATGGAGCGCCGTATGCAGCACCCGTGGCGAATGCCGGGGCGGTTCGCCCGTCGAATGCACAGCTTGCTTCTCCGGAAATCGAGCGGAAAGTCGATGCTCTGGTTCGCCAGATGACTCTCGAAGAGAAGCTGGGACAACTGGTCCAGTACGGCGATACCGGGGACTCGGCAAATGCTCAACTGGCGAATGACAATCAGGCTCCGGGGAAGAATCCGGAGACGCACATCAAGATCGATCCCATGGAACTGGCGGCGACGGGCCGTCTGGGTTCAATGCTGAATGTGGTAGGCGCCGAGCGCACGAATACTTTCCAGCGGGCGGCGGTGGAGAAGAGCCGGCTGCATATTCCGCTTTTGTTCGGCGCCGATATCCTGCACGGCTACCGGACGATCTATCCCATCCCGCTGGGTCTGGCGGCGACGTTCGACCCGGACCTGGTTTCTTCGGTCTCGCATGTTTCCGCGCAGGAGGCGACCACTGCGGGTGTTCGCTGGTTCTATTCGCCGATGGTGGATATCTCGCGCGACCCGCGCTGGGGGCGCACGCAGGAGGGAGCGGGCGAAGACGCTTATCTGGGCGCCGCGATGGCCCGCGCTTACATTCACGGTTACCAGGGCGAGGATCTTTCTCGCGCTGACAGCGTGGCGGCGAGCGTCAAGCATTTTGCCGCCTATGGCGCGGCAGAAGCAGGCCGTGAGTACAACACGACGGACATGTCGCTGAGTCGTCTGCAGCAGGACTATCTTCCGCCGTATAAAGCTGCGGTGAAGGCGGGCGCGGCCACCATCATGAGCGCCTTCAATGCGCTGAACGGCGTGCCATCGACTGCGAATCCGTATCTTCTGCACGATGTCTTGCGCAGGAACTGGGGGTTCGATGGATTTGTCGTCAGTGACTACACATCGGTGATGGAATTGCGCAATCACGGTATCGCGCTCGATGCCGCCACGGCCACGCGCAAGGCGTTTCTGGCCGGCGTGGACGTGGACATGATGTCGCATTACTACGACACGCAGCTGCCCGGGTTGATTCGCTCCGGGCAGGTCTCGATGTCCGAGGTGGATGAAGCGGTGCGGCGGGTGCTGCGCGTGAAATTCGCTCTCGGCCTGTTCGAACATCCGTATGCGCGCGGCAAGGAAGTGACTGCGGCGGTAGCGGAGAATCGTCCGCTGGTTCGAAAAGCTGCCGAGGAGTCGCTCGTGCTGCTGCAAAACAAATCGGCAATGGGTGCGTCGCCCCTGCTTCCTTTCACGTC
>DASZYN010000604.1:0-3630 GCA_035545435.1 Acidobacteriaceae bacterium
GATCCGGGGCTCGGCGGACTTCATGCTCAGTCATCCCGACCCGGAACTGGAAGCGCAGATCGACGGATATATCGAGAGGATCGCAGCAGCCCAGGCCATCCGGCCTGACGGCTACATCAACACCTACACCCAACTCGCGGAGCCGGGTCACGAGTGGGGCCTGAACGGCGGTCTGCAGATTTGGCAGCACGAGATCTATAACCTCGGTGCGCTCGTGGACGCGGGCATCCACTACTATCGCGCCACCGGTAAGACCCGTCTCCTGGCCGCTGGTATAAAAATCGCGAACACCATGTGCGAATTGATGGGACCGGCACCGAAAAAGAATCTGGTCCCATGCCATCCTCTGCCCGAAGAAGCGATGGTCCGACTCTACGAACTCTTTGAGGAACAACCGGACCTGAAGGGAAAGCTGCCGTTGCCGGTGAGCGAGAGCGCCTACCTCGCACTGGCCGAGTTCTGGATCGAAAACCGCGGCAACAATATCGGCAAACCGGACTGGATCGACCATAAGGCATCGGAACAATTCGTCCGCAATCAGGAATACGGTTCCGGCAGACCCTCATGGGGGGCCTATGCCCAGGACGACGCACCGGTTTTCGAACAGAAAGACATCCATGGTCACGCGGTCCGCGCGACGTTGCTGTGCGCCGGCATCGCGGCGGCCCTGCGGCAGAACAACGACGAGCGCTATCGTCAGACCGCCCTTCGGCTTTGGGAAAACATGGTCTACCGGCGGATGCACATCACCGGCGGTGTGGGCGCGTTTGCGGAAGAAGAGCGCTTTGGGCCGGACTATACGTTGCCCAACAATGCGTATCTCGAAACCTGCGCCGCGGTCGGCGCTTCGTTCTTCCACCACAATATGAATCTGGCGTTTGGCCATGCGCGGTACGTCGATGAGCTGGAGCGAGCTCTCTACAACGGCTCACTCCCGGGAGTCTCGCTGGAGGGGGATTCATACTTCTATCAGAATCCCCTCGAGGCGGATTCCTCGCGGACGCGCTGGGCCTGGCACAATTGCCCCTGCTGTCCGCCGATGTTCCTCAAGCTGATGGGTGCGATGCCCTCCTATATCTACTCGACCGACAGCGACAGCCTTTACGTGAACTTGTTCGTCGGCAGCCGGGCGACAACAGAAGTGAAGGGCTCGAAAATTACCGTTCGCCAGGTCACACGCTATCCGTGGGACGGAAATGTGCGCATTGCGATCGAGCCTGTGCAGCCCTCGTCATTTTCCCTCATGCTGCGCATTCCTCATTGGTGCAGCGGTGAGAGGGTCAAACTC
This sequence comes from Acidobacteriaceae bacterium, assembly GCA_035545435.1. Taxonomy (GTDB): domain Bacteria; phylum Acidobacteriota; class Terriglobia; order Terriglobales; family Acidobacteriaceae; genus Palsa-343. The sequence goes on from DASZYN010000604.1 coordinate 1,289, forward strand.
AATGGTCAGCGCATCGCGACCGACCAGCGGGTGCGCGGGTATGTGAGAATCACGCGCGAATGGCACTCCGGCGACACGATCGAACTCGATATGCCGATGCCGGTTCGCCAGGTTTATGCCAATCCTCTGGTGCAGGCCGATGTGGGCCGTTCCATGATCATGCGCGGCCCGCTCGTCTACTGCGTGGAGTCGGCCGACAATCCCGCTGTTCCAGGGCTACGGCTTCCCGCTTCTTCGAGATTCAGCACCCGATTCGATCCGGCGAAGCTGGGAGGTGTCGTGGTCATTGCCGCACCCGGCATCGTGGCGCAGCCTGCGGCACAGGGCCTGTATGCAGCCAACCCTCAGGCGTATGAAACGCGTTCGGCCGAGCTGGCGGCAATCCCGTACTACGCCAACGCCAATCGGGGTCCAGTGGACATGGCTGTGTGGCTGCCGTTGACGGGTTCCTGAGGGGCGAGGATATGAAAGCGCTGGTTCTCACCGAATCCAGGCAGTTCGAGCTGAAAGACGTGCCGCAACCCGTCCCTGGTCCAGGAGATGTTCTCATCCGCATCGCCGGATGCGGCATCTGCGGCAGCGATGTTCACGGATACGACGGTTCATCCGGCCGGCGCATTCCTCCACTCATCATGGGACACGAAGCGGCGGGCATCGTCGCTTCTGCCGGTGCCGGGGCCACACGCTTTCAGCGCGGCGATCGCGTCACCTTCGATTCCACCGTCTACTGCGGCGCTTGTTCTTTCTGTCTCCGAGGCGAAGTGAATCTCTGCGACCGCCGGGAAGTGATTGGCGTCGCGTGCAGCGATTTCCGACGGGATGGCGCATTCGCCGAATACCTCGTTGTGCCTGAGCGCATCGTCTACCCACTTCCCGCCTCCATGTCGTTCGCCGAAGCCGCCATGCTCGAAGCGGTCTCGGTGGCCCTGCACGCCGTTCGAGTCTCACAAATCCGCGGTGGTGAGACGGCGGTCGTCGTTGGTGCGGGCATGATCGGCCTGCTGACCCTGCAGGCCGCATTCGCGGCCGGCTGCGCGCGCGTCTACATCGCGGACCTCGACGATACGCGGCTTCGACTTGCCGACTCGCTCGGCGCTACCGGAACCCTGCGCGTCGAGGATCTGGTTTCTGAAATTCAGCAGCTCACGGGCGAGACCGGTGCTGACATCGCGTTCGAGGCTGTAGGACGCAATGAATCGATTGGCGCCGCAATCGACTGCGTTCGCAAGGGAGGCACGGTGACGCTCATCGGCAATGTTGTTCCCAAAGTCGATCTTCCGCTGCAGAAAGTCGTCACACGCCAGATTCGACTGCAGGGAACTGCAGCCTCAGCCGGCGAATACCCCCAGGCCATCGACCTCGTGACTTCGGGCAAGGTTCAGGTCAAGCCTCTCATCACCGCAATCGCCTCCCTCGCTGACGGACCGGATTGGTTCGACCGTCTCTATCGGCACGAACCTAATCTGATGAAGATTGTTCTCGCTGCCAATGCGGACCTGATGGCATGAGCGAGAACCTCTTTGACCTGTCCGGCAATGTAGCCCTCGTCACTGGAACCAGTCGCGGTCTCGGACAGTATTTTGCCCGCGCCCTGGCCCGCGCCGGCGCCGATCTGATCCTCACCGGCCGACGGCGCGAATCGCTCTCCAGTTTCGAATCTGAGATCCAGAGCCTGGGCCGCCGCACCCTCGCCGTGGAACTCGACGTGCGAGATCCCGCCAGCATCGAGCGCATGGCCGCGCTGGCCGAGGATGCCTTCGGTCAGATCCACATTCTCGTGAACAACGCAGGCTGCAACGTGCGGAAGCCCGCGCTCGACATCACGTGGGACGACTGGAACCTCGTTCTCGACACCAATCTGCGTGGCAGCTTTTTTGTTGCGCAAGCCATCGCCCGCAATATGATCGCGCACGGCTACGGCCGCATCATCAATATCGGTTCGGTCACCAGCGTCTTTGGCTATGCCGGCCTCGCTCCTTATGGCGCCAGCCGCGGCGGCATCCGCCAGCTCACCATGAGCCTGGCCGATGACTGGGGCCGGCACGGCGTGACGGTCAACTGTCTCGCCCCAGGCTGGTTCAGAACCGAGCAGAACAAGGTTCTGTACGAAGATCCGCGTTGGGTGGATTACCTCGTCGATCGTATTCCGGTGAAGCGTCCCGGGCGGCCCGACGATCTGGACGGCGCTGTCATCTTCCTGGCGTCGGAAGCCAGCCGCTATATTACCGGGCAGACACTGTTGGTCGATGGCGGCATCTCTACCGGTTCAACACGCGCGACCGTCAATCCTCAGGCATAACAGCTCACTGCGGCCGCAGGCTGACTCGGCGGACCGGCGGCGC
>DASZYN010000605.1:0-2408 GCA_035545435.1 Acidobacteriaceae bacterium
CGCAAGCGCGGGGGATCGGCGCAGCATCTGTTCGGTGAGCATGGGGTGAAGCTCGATACGGTCGAACTCGGCACGCGTGAGAGATCCACGCTTGTCCAGAATCGAATTCGACACGCCGGTGATACCGAAATCATGGACCAGCGCGGCCCTGCGGATGGTGATGATGGCCTCGTCCGAGAGGCCAAACTGGCGGGCCGCTTCTGTGCTCAGCTCGGCGCATCGGCGGCTGTGTCCGGCCATAAAGGGCGATTTCAAATCGATGAAGTCGGCCGCCACCATGAGCGCGTTGTCCAAATCACCGCCGTCCAGCATGCGCCGTGGCTGCGGTTCCAGTTCGAGCACAGCATCCCACGGCTCAGTCTTCTCCAGTTTCGAAAACCATTCCGTTCCATGGGTTACGAACAGGTCAGCAAGCGCGGGATCATAGGTCCGGTCGCGACGGTCCCGTGCCGCGTCCATCGCCCTGGCCGGGGAAAACAGACGCGCAATCGCCTCCATGTCGTGGCTCAGGTGCACGATGCGCATGGGCAACGGAATTGCCTCGCCGCCGGCATGAGCCGGAAATCCCTTCCCGTTCCATCGTTCAAACGTAAAGCGCAGCGCATCGCGGACCTCGGGTCCGATCTCCAGCCGCTGTACCAGCATGTCGGCCACTTCACATCCTGATTTGAAGTTGTGTACTGCCCATTCATGCGCGGTCTGCTGAATCACCTTCACAATCTGATCGGCCTCTTCCCGGGTCCGCCCTGCGGTCGCGTACGCGACCACGTCATGCATCACTTCGGCTGGATTCGCAGCATCGTGCACCAGGGTCTGGGCGCGAATGGCGATCTCATCGCCGAAAACGGTGGCCACCTCGTGGGCATGACCCGTGCACCCCACATAGCGCAGCAGGGCAACCCAGTAGACGGTGTCGCGGACGTCCTTCCCAAAGCCGGCGGCCTCGCAAATCCAGGCTGCCAGCAGGCAGGAGCGAAGCTGGGACTCCAGTGGCTGCCCGAAGGCGTTGTCCTGCGCCAGGGCCAGGGTAGCGACAAATTCACCTAAACGAAGCGGTTTGGCAAAAATGGGGAATTCTCCCGATGCAGGGGCTAATCAGCAGTGATAGCGTTGCTCATCAATCGATCACCTTTCCCCACTGGCGGTCAAGTAACAAGATCAGCAACAGCGAAGGCGCGAAAACTGCACCGCATCTGAAGCTCGTCCTTCGGCAGCCGAACTTCGATTTACCAAAATCACAGCTTCGAGGAGAGTTTGTATGACAGATTCACAATCACGTAACCGGGCGATCAGGGTTGGGGTCATCGCCGAGCAGACAGGTGCCCTCTCTTTCATGGGCATCGCCGACGCAAACGTAGCCAGGATGGTCATCGACGACATCAACCGCGAGGGTGGCCTGCTGGGACATCAGCTCCAGCTGATCGTTGAGGACGGGGCGACCACCGACAGCGTTGCCGCTGCCAAAGCGACGAAGCTCATCGAGCAGGACCGCGTCGACGTCATCTTCGGCGGCATCTTCAGTTCCACCCGGCAGGCGATCAAAGGACCCGCCGTCGAGAAGGGAAAGACCCTTTACATTTACCCGGAGCAATACGAGGGCCAGGAATCTCATCCCCTCATCTTCTGCACAGGACCAGTTCCCGCTCAGCAACTGGAGCCGCTGATCCCCTGGCTGATGCAAAAGACCGGAGCCAAAAAGTTCTACCTGCCCTCGGCGGACTACATCTGGCCGCACACCATGAACCGGAAGGTGCGCGAACTGGTGACCGCAAACGGCGGCTCGATCGTTGGAGAGGAGTATTTTCCCCTCGATCACGCGAACTATCGCAGGACCGTCGATGACATTGCAGCAACAGGCGCAGAGGTCGTATTCAATACGATCGTTCCTCCCGGCGTCGCTCCCTTCCTCGAACAGCTTCACAATTCCGGCTTCGCCGCGCGAGGCGGGCAGCTCATCTGCACCTACATGGACGAGAACTTTCTGAACCTGCTGCCGGCCGCCCACGTTGAAGGTTTGTACAGCTGTCTCGACTACTACCAGAGCGTCACCGATCCCTGGAGCAGGCGCCTGCTCGATCAGTACAACAAGCTGTTTCCCGGCGCTGCCAGCTTTACCGCCGGCAGTGGATGCACCGGCATGTATCGAGGTCTCAGGCTTTGGGCGGCTGCTGTCAAAGAGGCGGGCTCGCTGAATCAGGTCGATGTCATCAGGGCCCTGGATCACGCGAGAATCGACGAGGCGCCTGGAGGCCCCGCGGCGATGGTGCCCGGACAACACCATGTGCGCATGAACATGTACATTGCCCAGGCTCGCGGCGGTCAGTTCCAGGTTGTGAAGAGCCTTGGCGTGATCGAACCGAGGGAGGCGCCTGTTCCCGTAAGTGCCGCGTAGCGGTTCGATCGGCGAT
>DASZYN010000606.1:0-1546 GCA_035545435.1 Acidobacteriaceae bacterium
ACCAAGGATTCAACCATCCCCCTCCCCCTCTCCGGAATCCAATCCCCCCGAGGAGATTCCATGCATTCCCTTTGTCGAGCTTTTGCAGTCTCTACCCTCGCCCTGTCTCTGACCGGCTCCCTCGCCCTCGCGCAGGACCGCGACAACCACGACCACGACCGTGACCACCACGACAACCACCACTACGTCCACCACAACGACTGGCGCAAGGGCCACCACATCAACCACGACGACTGGAACCGCGGGGAGCGCGTCGAAGACTGGCACGCCCACCACCTCCGCCGCCCACCTGCCGGTTATGAGTACCGCTATGTCGACGGCAACTACGTCCTCGCCCGTCCTGACAACGGCCTCATCTTTTCCGTCACCATCGGCCACTAATCCCTGAATCGATTGCAAACGCAACGAGGGCCGGCATCCTTTGCCGGCCCTCGTTCTTTTCGGTGTGCGTCTCAGTGCTGGTCATGATCGTGATCATGGTCGTGATCGTGATCATGACTGTGCCGCCAATCCCAGTACTCCTTGCGGTCGGCCTCGTTCCGCCGCTTGAAGTCCTCATGGTGGCGATGCGTGTCCGTCTCCCACTGCGCGTAGTACCCGTTCTCGCCGGCCCACGCATGATAGTCGCGGTGGTACGGATCGTAGACGCGGGCGTGCGCCGCACAGCCCACGCTCAGGAGCGAAGCCGCAAACGCCGCGGCGGTGAAAATCCGAGTGGACTTCCGAACGATCGATCTCATCCTGTTCCCTTTCTCCGCCGGCTTTCCGGCAGTCTCATGCCAGGATGCTCCACCCTCCGCCCCCGGTTGCTCCCCTTTTAAATCCCGCCTGCCCGCCGAACAGGCCGCATCCCGTCACCCTCGTAACCCCCTCCCGTTCAGCTGGTTTTCATCCCCTCAAATCTCTCATTTACAGCCTTCCAATCATTTGTTTAGTATCCGAACAAATGAAGACGCTGCGCGAGAAGCTCTTCGAGACCGACCGCTTCCTCATCGCGGCCGAACTGGTCTCCGTGCGCGGCTCCATGAACGAGCGCACCGCTCTCAAAACGCGCGCCTTCGCCTCCGACCTCGCCGCCAGTTCCTCCATTGACTGGATTTCGATCACCGACAACGCCGGCGGCAATCCGCAGCTCGCCCCCCTCGCGCTCGGCCGCCCCATCCTGTATGCCGGCAAAGAGGTCGTCATCCACCTGACCTGCAAGGATCTCAACCGCAACGGCCTCGAGTCCGAAGCGTGGATGCTGAACAGCGAGGGCTTCTATAACATCCTCGCCATGACCGGCGACTATCCGGTCGGCGGCAGCGAAGGCCTGGCCAAGCCGGTCTTCGACATCGACTCCGTCGGACTTATTTCGTTGTTGTCCCGAATGAATCGTGGCCTCAACCAATCCTCCGCCAGGTCCCAGCCGCTCGAAAAAACTCACTTCACCATCGGCGCCGTCACCTCCAGCTTCAAGCTTCTTGAAGGCGAACTCATCCCCCAGTACCTCAAGCTCCGGAAGAAGATCGAGTGCGGCGCCGAATTCATCATCAACCAGATCGGC
>DASZYN010000607.1:0-1506 GCA_035545435.1 Acidobacteriaceae bacterium
AACGTTTACGGCGCGGGGCATTAAACTGCGCTCCGGCCAGGAATTGAGCGCCGATATCATCGTGACCGCTACGGGTCTGCGCATGAAGATGCTGGGCGGCATCGCGCTGGTCGTCGATGGCCAGCCTGTCGATCTGTCCAGAGCGCTGATCTATCGCGGTATGATGTACCGCGATATTCCCAACCTGGCCTCGGTCTTTGGCTACATCAATGCCTCCTGGACGCTGAAGTGCGAACTCATCGCGCAGCGCGTGTGCCGGCTCCTCAACTACATGGATCGCCACGCTTACGCCAGTTGTACGCCGCGTCTGGGGGAGCAGGCCGTTCCCGAGGAGCCAATGCTGACGGAACTCACCTCGGGCTATGTCCAGCGCGCCCGTGATCTGCTGCCGCGCCAGGGACCGGACAACCCCTGGAAGATGCACCAGAATTACCTGCGCGATCTGTGGAGCCTGCGTCTGAGTTCCGTAAACGACGGCGCCGTGGAGTTCGCCCGTCGCCCAGCCGTACCCGCAGCGCAATCCGCCGGCGCCTGGTCAGCATGAGCGATGATGCACATTTTGCGCTAAAAACGATGCTTTTGGTGGACGCGCCCATTGCTTCACGCCTGGCATATTTTTGGCGCGGGTGCTTGCTGAGTGGCTCAGGCCTGCGGGAAGGGCGGCAGTTCTGGCAATTCCAGGTGCAGGCCGATCACTTTGAGCTTTTTGCGCAGGGAGTCGCAGGCGTAGCGCGGCACCAGCCAGGGGTCGAAGCCCAGTTGCAGGTTTTGTTCGATCATAGCCGGCGGCGGGGTCAGTCCCCGGATGGCCAGGGGCGTGAATTTGTTGAGCGTGGCCAGCATGACGGACTCAAGTTCCGGGTGCTCCAGAAGCATCTGACGCAGGAAGGTGACGCCGAAGATGACGTGGCGCGATTCGTCGCGGGCTACGGCGGTAAAGCCGCCCCGGAAGGCCGGGAAGAGGTTTTCCTGGCGGAAACGCTCCAGCAAGGCGCGTTCGCTGGCCAGGGCCAGGGTGCCTTCGACGATGATGTGATAGAGGCAAACCCCTTCGACCAGGAGAGCCAGGTCACGCGGGGCGTTGCGCAGGCGCTCGGCGATGTCGAGCAGGGAGTCGACCAGGATGTAACGCATGGTCTTGTTGAGATACCCGCGCGCTACTTCCAGCGTTTGCTCCAGGGTGCCTTCGTTGATGCCCAGGACTTCGCTGAAAAAGCGGTCGAAGAAGAGGGTGTGCCGGGCTTCATCGACCAGCTGGGTGGTGACAAACAGACGCATGTCCTCCTGGGGCATGGCGATGACATAGGGGGCGAGGGCGTCGGCGACACTGGCCTCGCCCTGAAAAAAGGAGGCCATGGTGTACAGCAGATCCTGCTGTTCTTCCTCGGACAGCATTTCCCATTGCAGACGATCCGGGATAAAATCGATCTCCTGCGTCTGCCACTGCTGGCGCTCCCAGCGATAATAGAGTTCGCGATACGATGGCAGATGGACCAGACCCTGATC
>DASZYN010000608.1:0-2293 GCA_035545435.1 Acidobacteriaceae bacterium
CTGGCGAAACAGCCGGACGCAGGCTGCGCCAATGCCGCGCGAGCCTCCGGTGATGAGGGCGACTTTTCCCTCAAGGGAAAGGGGAACAGGGGACATGAAAACAGAGTACGCGACCGCCGTATGCCTTGTCGGGCCGGCTCAGCAGAACGCGCTACACCAAACGCGATGGCCCGGTCTGCACGAGGTACGATTGCGCCCCGTGATTCGGATGAGTCTTTTGAAACAGATGGCCGCCCTCCTGACGCACAAAGAACCAGGCGCCTGCAAAAAATAGCAAGACAACCACGATCGATGCGATGACGACGGCCATAAAATTGGGGTCTTTTGAGCGTTTTCCGGTGTTCGGTCGGGGTGCGGCGGGATCGGGCATATTCGGTTGGATGCGGGCAGGGGCCCCGGATCGTTTTCCGCGCCACCAGAGAATTTCATTGCGCAAAAAAAGCCCCCGGCGCGGATCCGGAGGCTCTTTTCTAACGTTTGGAAACGACGGCCAGTCAGGGACGAGCCCCGATCAGATCCGACATCGTCTGCACGCCGGGGTCGCAGGCGTGGTTCAGGCAAGGCAGACCAAAGGCCGCTTCCATCGACTTCAGCAGCGAGAAGCTGTTGTAGTAGGTGTCGCTCTGCACCTGGCGATGCGGGAAATTGGATTCGACCGTCAGCACCACCCGGTTCTGGTTCTGGCTGGGGAAGAGCCCGGTGGTCTGCGTGGTGCTGCCGCTGTAGTCGTTCTCGTCCCACACGATCACGATGACGCTGCGGCCGTCGTGCCACGCGGGCGAGCGATGGATCGCTGTGACGATCCGCTCGATGGTCGAGTCGCCCTGCTGGATCAGACCCGGATTGAGTCCCACCTGCGTCCCGTAGGTGTAGCCGGTGTCGTTTTGTCCGTAGTCGAAGGCGCAGAAGGCATCGCCGTTGCCGCGGCCATGCTGGTCGTTGCACTGGTTGGGCACGATAAAGGCGAGCGACGGAACTTCACCGCGTGCCAGATCCGAGTAAAGGCCGCGCGGGCCGTCGAAGCCCACCGTGTTTCTCATGCTGTTGTCCGGATCGTCGCCATCCTGCACGTTCTTGAAATAGGCGAACGGATTGTGTTTCACCGCGTACAACTGCACAATGTCCGACGACTTCAGCGGAGCCAGGTTCGTGAAGTCGGTGAGATTGCTCGCGGTGCCGTTGCTGTAGTTCACGCCGTAGGCGGATCCCTGCGGCAGGCTTTCCTGGTAGGACTTCCAGCTCAGTCCGGCGGCGACCAGCTGATCGCCGATCGTCTTGCCCACAGTCGGAGCAGCCGGAACAGCTTGGACCCCATCGATATCGGCGAGGGCGATAAACGGGCCGGCGATTTCATTCCAGGTGTCGACTGCGGGAGTTTCCGCATCGTTGCCGGAGCCCCAGATTGGGCAAACCTTGCCGGATTCCACCTGCACAGGGGCATTGCCGCCGCCGTTGTCGGCATTCACGACGCCGCTCGCGATGTTTGGCGTGCAGGATGTGCTGCCCCAGTCCGGTGCGTTGTCGCTGCGGATGCCGAAGTTCGAGCCACCCACGACTTCGAGGTAGTTGGTGAAGCTGGGATGGCCGACCGCGAAGTAGTTGGTGGCGAGATTCACCTGGCCGCTTTTGATGATGCTGTTGAGGTAGGGTTCGTTAGGGTTGTCGATGACCTGCTGGTATCCGTGGTTCTCCATCATGATGAGAAACACGTGATCCAGACGCGACATATCGCTGCGGCGATCCCGCTGCGCGAATGCGGGGATTGCGAGCACGCCGGCGACAAGGCTCAAGACTGCTGCTTTCCGGAGCATGGTTAACCTCTTTTTCGGGATGATTTGGGAATGCCTGCCATGGGGATGGGCCGTAGTTACTGTGCGGGGCGCGCAGAATCGGGCGCATCAATGGCGAGTTAAGGGAAGGTCAATAAAGGAAGACTGTGATGGGGCCTGGGCGAGATGACAGAAACGAAATCTGTGCCGGCAGGGCGTCAGCGGCGGACGCCCCAAGGGCGAGCTGCGCGGCGCCCGGGCGGCCCTGGCCCGCGTTTGCCCCCGTTGGCCGCCGTCCCGGTAAACTGGGTTTCTGACCTATGTTTGAGAACCTTTCTGAAAAGCTGCAGCGAGCCTTCAAGAACCTGCGCGGGCAGGGCTCGATTACCGAAGAGAACATGCAGGAGGCGCTCCGCGAGATTCGCGTGGCCCTTCTCGAAGCCGACGTCAACCTCAACGTCGTCAAAGAGCTGATCGACCACATCCGCGAGAAGGCGATGGGACAGGAGGTGATGACCTCCCTG
>DASZYN010000609.1:0-11927 GCA_035545435.1 Acidobacteriaceae bacterium
TCAGCGTTCGGAGACAGGAAAGGATTTTCGGGTGACAAAACAGGTAAGAACGGCCGTGATTGGCACGGGGTTCATGGGACGCGTTCATCTGGAGGCTCTGCGCCGCACAGAGAACGTGGAGGTTGCCGCGATTGGCGGACGGAACAGCGCGGCCGCCGAGAAGCTGGGGTCGGCCTTCGGCGTTCCGCAGCGTGCCCCCGAGGCCATCCTGAGCGACACATCGATTGAGGCGGTTCACCTGTGTACTCCGAATGCGCAGCATTTTCCCATGGCGCAGGCGGCTCTGCAGGCTGGCAAACATGTGCTGTGCGAGAAGCCCCTGGCGACCAGCGTGGAAGAAGCGCAGGAACTGGCAGCACTGGCTGCGCAGAAGAGATTGCGTAACTGTGTCTGTCACAATTTGCGCTACTATCCGATGGTGCAGCAGATGCGCGCCATGCGCGAGGCGGGAGATCTGGGCGAGATTCTGGTCGCGCAGGGAACCTACTCGCAGGACTGGCTGCTGTATGACACGGACTGGAACTGGCGCGTGGATTCCAAAGCCGGCGGCCCCTCTCGCTGCATGGCCGACATTGGCTCGCACTGGTTCGACATGGCTGAACACCTCACCGGGCTGCGCGTTTCCTCGCTGTGCGCCGATCTGAACACGGTGTACAAGACGCGCAAGCAGCCCAAGGGCTCGGTAGAAACGTTCGCGAATAAGACGCTGTCGGCCGATGAGGTGATCGAGACCCCCATCGATACTGAGGATTTTGGGGCGGTTGTGTTTCGTCTCGGTGATCGGGCGCGCGGTGCGATGACGGCGAGCCAGGTCTCTGCCGGCCGCAAGAACGGGCTGCGCGTGGAGATTTACGGGACGAAGGCGGGCGTTGCGTGGGACCAGGAGCGGCCCGATGAGCTGTGGATTGGGCATCGCAACAGTGCGAACTGCGTGATCGTGAAGGACCCGTCGCTCCTGAAACCTGGAGCGCGCGGCTTTGCCGATCTGCCGGGCGGCCACAGCGAAGGCTATGACGACACATTCAAGCAGGTGTTTCGGCGGTTCTACGCATCGATTCAGGATGCGGGCGCGACGCCGGAGTATCCGCAGTTCGTCGATGGGCTGCGGCAAATGGTGCTCCTCGACAGGGAACTGGAGAGTCACCGAACGCGCGCCTGGGTCGATGTTCCCGCGATGTGACGCGGTGCCTGTTTTTATTTCTCAACCAGAACTTCGAAGGAGCCTTGATTGCTGATCCTCGCCGCGGTGGTTGCGATTTTTGTCTACGGCATGATTGCCGCGATGCTGGGGACGATTCTTCCCGAGTTGTCCAGCCGGTTCCAGCTCACGCCGCGGCAGAACGGCACGATTGCTTTTGCGCAGGCTGTTGGGTTGATGGTCGCTTCGCTCGGCGTAGGTCCGCTGCTCGACGACTTCGGCAAGAAGATCGGACTGATCCTCGGCCTCGGCCTCATCGGCGTGACTCTGGTCCTGCTGCCAAGATCTTCGGGCTATCGCAGCATCCTGTTTTTGCTCTTTCTGCTGGGATGCGGCGGAGGCATTGTTGTAACCGGGGCTAACGCTCTCACCAGCGATGTCGGGGAAGCGCACCGCGCAGCGGCGCTGAACCTCGTCAATATTTTCTTTGGGCTGGGCGGGCTGGCCACGCCCTTCATTGCTGCGAATCTCTTCAAGCGGAACTGGGTCCGGCTTTGTTACAGCGTTGCTGGACTGACGCTGGTGGCCCTTCTGATTCAGGTGACGGCGCACATGCCGCCGCCGACGGGCGCAGGGCGGTTCATCTTCGCGGACGCGGGTCCGGTGCTCGGTCGGCCCATGCTGTTCCTGCTCGGATTCCTGCTGTTTCTGTATGTCGGCTGCGAGGTCGATGTGTGGAACTGGCTGGTGCGCCACCTGGTGGAGCAAGGTGTGCCGGAATCCCGGGCGCTGAACATCCTGTCGCTGGGATTTGCGCTCGGCCTGCTGATCGGACGCGCGGTGGTTTCGCCGATCCTGATCAGCGTGCCGCCGATCTACGTCACTCTGGCCGCTTCTGTAGCGATGACTGTTACAACCTACCTGATGCTGCGGACCAACAAAACGGGAACAGCGGCAGTGCTGGTGTTTCTCGCCGGCCTGTCGATGGCTCCGGTGTTTCCGACGACCCTGGCCATCGTGGCGGATGCGTTTCCGCGCATGACATCGACGGCGATCGGGATCGTCATCACCTTCGGCTGGGCCGGGCTGGCCGTGAGTTCGCACCTCATCGGCGCCATTGCCGGCGGCGATCCCAGGCGCATTCGCAAGGCGCTGCTGGTCATTCCCGCGTCAGCGTTTCTGATGGTGCTGATTAACGTGGGGATTCTGGCTGCGGCGCGTTAAACGGCGCGCAGCCAGTCCGCGTTGGCCTTCATCGCTTCCATCTCCGGCAGGTCGGGGAAGGCTTCCTGCTCCACGAAGATGTGCTTGACGCGCGCCTTTTTGGCTGCGGCAAAGATGCTTTTGTAGTCGATGCTGCCGCGTCCAAGCTCCGTGGAAACGGGAGGGGTGCCGGGTTTCCAGCCGTCGAGTTTGAACTCCTTGACGTGGAGCATGACGTAGCGGTCTGGATAGCGCGTCAGGTAGTCCTCTGGCTTTTGCCCGCCGATAACGACCCAGCCGCAGTCCATTTCCATATCGACCAGCTTCGGGTCAGTGCTCTCGAGCAGGACGTCGTAGGGCAGGAAGCCGTCGTGCTGGTGAAACTCGGCATAGTGGTTGTGATAACCGAACTTCATGCCCGCCGCCTGAACGCGTTTGCCGACGGTGTTGAGCTGATCGGCAATCCACTTCCAGTCGTCGGCACTCATCGATTCGACGGCGGCGGCCCATCCGTGGCCCTTCGCTTTTGCCGGATCGCGGGGCATTGGAGACGAGCAGACGATGTACTCAAGTCCCAGGTCGCGGCCATAGCTGAGAATCTCGTCCGGTGACTGCAGCAGCTGCAGGGAGTAGTGCGCGCTCACGCAATGCAGACCGGCCTGGGACATCGACTTCTTCACGTCCGCGGCCGAATGACCGAAGAAGCCGGCGCCCTCACATTCGCGGTAGCCCATAGCGGCGAGTTGGTGGAGGGTTCCGTCGAAATCCTTTGGCAGAGAATCGCGGACGGAGTAGAGCTGGAGCCCGATGGGCCATTCCAGGCTACTCGCCCAGGATGCCCGTGTACCGCAGAGAAGGGTGGAGGCTGCCGCACCGGAAGCGAGCGCGGAGTTCTTCAGAAAGGTCCTTCGATCCATGGCCGCCATTCGAACACAGGGACTGGCTGGGTGCAAACCAGGGACAGAGTTTAGAGTTGAGAGTTTAGAGTTTAGCGGTCCGGTCGGCCGTATGAGGCCTTTGGGCCGAGCCAGACGGGCTCGGGCTCGAGACGAATGCTGAATTGCCCTTCCACCGCCTGGACGATGCGGTCGCGGAGTGCGACGATTTCGGCGGCCCGGGCATCGCCGCGATTGATCAGTGCGAGCGTGTGACGGGAGGAGATACCGGCCTTTCCCAGCGTGTATCCCTTGTGAAAACCCGCATGCTCGACCAGCCAGGCTGCTGGGATCTTGACGAAGCCGGCTTCTGCAGGAAAGGAGGGAACAGGAACGGATTCGCGAGCGGCGATTGCATCGTATTGAGCCTGGGGGACGATGGGGTTCTTGAAGAAGCTCCCGGCGCTGCGGCAATCCGACTCGCCTTCGACCAGAAGCATGCCTTTGCGGTGGCGAATTTCGCGGACGGCAGCCGCGGTTTCGGCCAGCGATGGAGCTTCAGGTCGATCCTGGAAGAAACGCCGGAGGTCGGGATACTGCAGAACGGGTTTGGAGCCCGCGCGCAGCTTGTAGTCGACGCGCGTGACGATGAAGCGATCCCGATGAGTGGAGTTGAAGATGCTGCGCCGATAGGAGAAGCCACAATCGGAGGCGGGCATCTCGGAAAAGGTGAAGTTGTCGCGGTCGAGTACACGGACGGAAGCGATCGTGTCGGCGACTTCCTGGCCGTAGGCGCCGACGTTTTGCACGGGTGTTCCGCCCACGGTGCCGGGAATTCCGGCAAGGCATTCGATGCCGCCGTAGCCGGCTCCGATTGCGTGAGAGACGAAGCTGTCCCAGTTCTCGCCGGCGGCGACTCGGAACAGGCTGCCTTCGTGCGCAATACCCTGAAGGGCGATATGCAGGACCAGGCCGGGGAAGCCCTGGTCGGAAACGAGCAGATTGCTGCCGCCGCCGAGCACGAAGAGCGCCTGGTTCTTTTCGCGGGCGAATCTCATGGCCTCGACGACCGATTCTTCGTCGCCGGCTTCGACAAACCATCGCGCGGGGCCACCGATACCGAAGGTCGTATACGGGGCGAGAGGTACGTGTTCCTGGAGGTGCATCTTAGAGAGATATACCAGCACGGTGGCACTGCCCCCCTGCGGACCGTACAATAGAGTTCAGATCGTTACGTTTTCTACGGAGGAGACCCGCCGAATGTATCCCGAAATCATGCTCATCCCCATGCGTGAGGAGTTAACCCGCGCGGGCATTGAGGAGGCACGTACAGCCGAGGCCGTCGACGCCGCTGTTGCCAAGCCCGGTACAACGATGCTGATCGTGAACTCCGTCTGCGGCTGCGCGGCGGGCAAGATGCGTCCCGGAGTTCGCCTGGCGCTGCGTAATCCCGTGGTTCCTGATCGTTCGATCACCGTGTTTGCCGGACAGGACCGTGAAGCGACCGAGCGAGCCCGGTCTTACTTCGAGGGCAATCCGCCGACGTCGCCTGCGGTGGCGATCCTGCGGGATGGCAAGCTGGTGTATCTGATGCAGCGGTTCATCATCGAGAACAGCGGACCGCAAGCCATCGCCGAGGAGCTTTCGCGCGCTTTCAATGAACTGTGCGCAAAGCAGGCCGTCTAGAGGTTTTGCTGTATGCGAGAAGGCTGCCCCTGGGCAGCCTTTCTTTCTGCGGGAAGGAAAAATACAGGTCCGTTCGTCTTGCCGAGCGTTGCTCCGCGGTCGCTCTGGATGACACTCAGGTGCCAGGAGCGTAAACGCTGGTGGCTGTCTCGAACTCATCGTCGGACTCGCGGTAGAGGCTGACCAGGTTGCGGCCTTCGCGCTTGGAGCGGTACAGCGCCTCGTCGGCGCGCAGCAGGAACTCGGTTGCCGTGTCTTTCGGCAGGCTCACGGCGACGCCAATGCTGGCCGTCAGGGTCACCCGGCCAGGCAGCCCCGCGAGTTCGGCAATCTGGGTGCGGATACGCTCGGCGGCGATCATCGACTCGGAGACGCCGGCATTGCGCAGCAGGACGACGAATTCTTCGCCGCCGTAACGCGCCAGCACATCCGAAGGTCGGGTCCCGTCGCGGAGGACGAGGGCGATGCGGCGGAGGACGTCATCACCGGCGAAATGACCGAGGGAATCGTTGACCTGCTTGAAGTAATCGAGGTCGATGAGCATGATGCCCATGGAGTTACCGCTTCGGTCGCTGCGCATCAGATCGCGGCGGAGAATCTCCTCAAAGGCGCGCCGGTTGAGCAGGCTGGTGAGGGAATCGGTTTGGGCCATTTTGTGCAGCGCCTGGCGGTGCACGGTCAGAGCCAGCCAGAGCAGGCCGATCACGATGGCGAGGGCGAGGACCATCGAGAGGTAGCTGAAGCCCACATTGATCAGATCGGGATGGACGAAGTCGGTCTGGTTTCTGGGCAAATGCGATTCAAAGAGGCACCATGCGCCCTGCAGGCAGGCGGCGAGGATCAGGAGCCAGGCACAGGCACGCGCGGGCTGGCGGGTTTCCGAATCCCGGCGATTACGAAACAGCCGGACCGATGCGGAGAGGAAAATGACGCTCAGAACGATGGCATGAATTACCAGGCGGGCGAATATCTGGTCGTTGGCGTACGTGTACCAGACAAACAGGGGCATGGCGATGATGAGAATGCCTGCCGGCCACGGGAAGACGCGCGAATCCATTTCGAGGATGTCGGTGGCGGCGAGATAGATGAAGAGTGCGCCGGCAAACAGCAGAAAATTGGCGAGCACAACGCTCACCAGGGCCGGACTCCAGGGACGGAGCCCCATCAGCAGAACGCCGAACAATGCCGAAACGATGAACCACGAGAGCTGACGGCTGCCTCGAAGGTCGGGAGTGCTGCGCCGGACGCCCCGAAATCCTGCGAGCATAAGAAGAAGAGCCGCTGCATAACCGCACATTAAAAAGGGCGTATACATGGGTGCTGCGTTCACACCTCCACGAACCAGACAGCTCGCCACCACGAAGGCATCGAGCCGGTTCCTCCGAGCTCAGCGACGGGCCAACATCACCGGGGTAATTAGGTGCAATCAGGATGGCATACGCCTACATCCAAAGTCACCACAAAAGGTGACTGAGAACCCCGTTCTACATGGCTATTCTGTGTCAGTGGAAATAACCCAATCAGTATTATCCAGGTGGCTCAGCCGGGACCGATGAGTCAAAAACCGAAAAGCCGTGTTGTTCTCGTCTCCGGGCCTCCTGGTTCCGGTAAGACGACGCTGGCCCGGCCTCTGGCCGAGCGGCTGGGCTTCGCTCTGCTGACCAAGGACGACATCAAGGAAAGTCTCTACACATCCATGCAGGGAACGGCGGGCGATGTTGAATTCTCGCGTCGCATTGGATCGGCGGCAATGGAGGTTCTGTGGGCTCTGGCGCCCCACTGTCCGGCGGTGGTACTGGAGGCAAATTTTCGAACGCAAAGCAGCTACGAACGAGAGAAGGTAGCGGGCTTAGTTGCCGCGGGAGCGCAGATCGTGGAGGTCTATTGCAGGCTGCCGCGCGAGGAGGCATCGCGGCGCTTCGCGGAACGGGCGCGCGAGGTGAGACACCATCCGGCTCACGCGCTGGCAGAGATGCCCCCGGAACGGATGCGGGAATATGAGGAGCCGTTTGCGCTGGGTCCGGTGATCGAGGTGGATACGAGAATGCTCGTCGATGAGGTGGGACTCGCGGTTCGGATCAGGGCATTCTGGGAATAACACCGCGAACCGCACCAGTGGTCGCGCCCATTTAGAATGGTGCCTGGCACTCATTCATCTTCCTGCAAGCGCTTCTCCGGGGCCGGAGGTGCTCGCACAAAGGCGCATTCGCACGCATGCATCGCTGGTCGAAGCTCTTCATTCCCACCCTGCGCGAAGCTCCCGCAGACGCCGAAGTTGCCAGTCACAAATTCCTGGTGCGCGCCGGATATATCCGCCAGCTCGGAGCGGGAATTTACTCCTACCTGTTCCTCGGGCAGCGTTCCATCGACCGGATCATTCGCATCGTTCGCGAGGAGATGGATCGCATCGGGCAGGAGTTCCTGTTGCCGACGATTCACCCGGCCGATCTGTGGCGCGAATCGGGGCGCTGGACCCTGATGGGCGACAACATGTTTCGGCTGAAGGACCGCAAGGGTGCGGACCTGTGCCTCGGCATGACCCACGAAGAGGTGATCACCGATATCGCCCGCAATGAGCTGCGCAGCTACAAGCAGCTGCCGCAAATCTGGTATCAGATCCAGACCAAGTTTCGCGATGAGCCAAGGCCGAAGGCGGGTCTGCTGCGCGTGCGCCAGTTCATCATGAAAGACAGCTACTCCTTTGATCTGGACAAAGCCGGACTCGATAAAAGCTATGACCTGCACGATGCCGCCTATCGCGCCATCTTCACGCGCTGCGGGTTGAAATTCGTGGTCGTGGAAGCGGATTCGGGCGCAATGGGCGGCTCGCAGTCTCAGGAATTCATGGTTTACACCGATGCGGGCGAAGATCTGATCGCGAGCTGCGCGGCGTGCGGATATGCGGCCAACATGGAGAAGGCGACCTCACGGCTGGCGCCGGTCAACGAGATGGAGGCGACCGGGGATGGCATGCCGGAGCTGGTCTCAACGCCAGGCCAGGCAGCGATTGCCGATGTGACGAAGTTCTTCGGCATCGAGGCCAGCTCGGATATCAAGTGCGTGGCCTACATGGCGAAGACACCCGATGTGGGCAAAGGCGACAAAAAGGAATCGGCCAGCGCGGACCTCCCGGTGGTGGCGTTTCTGCGCGGGGACCACTTTGTGAACGAGACCAAACTCATGGCTGTGGTTGGTGCAACCGAGTTGCGACCGATGGTGGCCGAAGAGCTGGAGCGATGGATGCACGGCCCCGCGGGCTATCTGGGCCCCGTTGGTCTCAAACCGAAGAAAGCTGTGAATCCGGGTGTTGACCTTTCGGCATTTGCGGAGGACGAGGTAGTCGTCGTGCTCGACCCAGGACTTGAGAACCGGAAGAATCTCGTCTGCGGGGCGAACAAGCTCGACTACCACTACAGGAATGTCGTTCCGGGGCGTGATTTCCAGTGGACGGTGGTGGCCGATATCCGCAACGCGGTCGAGGGCGAAGGCTGTCCGCAGTGCGGCCAGCCGCTCAAAGTCGCGCGAGCGGTGGAGGTGGGACACATCTTCAAGCTCGGCGATCGCTACACGGAGAAGATGGGTGCCCGGGTCCTTGATGCCAACGGCAAGGAAGTGACCCCGATCATGGGCTGCTATGGCATCGGGATCGAGCGCATCCTGACGGCCGCCGTTGAGCAGAGCAATGACGCCAACGGCTTCTGGCTGCCGCGGTCCATTGCCCCCTTCGACGTGGTGGTGACGGTTACCAATGTTGCCGATGCTGGGCTCAAAGCCACGGGAGAGAAAATTGCATCTGAGCTTGAGGCTGCCGGCTTCGATGTGTTGCTCGACGACCGGGACGACCGTGCAGGGGTCAAGTTCAAGGACGCTGACCTCATCGGGATTCCCTATCGGGTGACCGTCGGCAAGAAAGCCGTCGATGGCAAGGCCGAGTTGGTAACCCGCGCGACCGCCTCGGGAGTCGACGTAGCCATTGCGGACCTCGCCGGGGAGCTGAGGCGGATCGCCTCGGTACACTAGAAGAGGAGGCGCATCCGCTGCCGTCGTTGCCGAAAATGTGTCAGGCGGCACACATCGTGTCACCCGCGACACGACGAGTGGGAGCGGAAATGCGACGAAGATGCGTGTTTTCAATGCATCCAATAAGGGCTTTGCGCGTGCATCTGTGCAGTGCGAAGCCTGACGGCGAGCGTGTACTGCGATCTGCACTGAGGCTCAGGAGACGGGCCCTTTGCAGACCGGACTCGCGTGAACAGGCAGGGAAGGCGAATCAATTTCTATGGCGGTAAAAGTCAAAGTTCCCAAAGTGGCCGTTCGCATCACCGCAAGAAAGGCGCTCATCGTAGCGGGAATGGTCTTCGGTGCAGCGGCTGTGCTGGGCGGGCTGGTTTTCACCTTTTACTGGAACAAGTACGGGCATATCGTCGACGAGCGGCTGAAGCAGCCGCTTTTCGCGCAAACGGCCAAGATTTACGCCGCTCCTGAAGAGATTCGGCCAGGACAGAAGCTCACCGCCGAGGAGATCGAGCAGCAGTTGCAGAATGCGGGATACGCCCGCGACGGCCAGGGTCCGGCTTCTCCCATGGGCACCTATGCCGTGAATGCGCATGCCATCACCATCCATCCCGGCCCGCAGTCATACCACTCCCAGGACGGGGCGACGATCAGCTTTGACGAGCACGGGGTGGATGAGATCACCGGCGATAACGGCCAGAAGCTCGCCGCCTACGAACTGGAGCCGATGCTGATCACAGGCCTGTCGGATGAGAACCGGGCCAAGCGCCGACTGGTGACCTACGACGAACTGCCGAAGTATGTGGTCCCGGCCGTGACGTCGATCGAAGACCGGCATTTCTTCCGCCATGGCGGAGTGGACTATATCCGGCTGATCGGCGCCGGTATCGACGATCTGCGCCATGCTCACTACAGCCAGGGCGGATCGACGCTGACCATGCAGCTGGCGCGCGGCTTCTTCCTTTCGCCTGAAAAACATATCAAGCGGAAGCTGATCGAGATCATCATTACTTTCCAGCTGGAACACCGGTTTACGAAGCAGCAGATCTTCCAGATGTATGCCAATCAGGTGCCGCTTGGACAGAGGGGCAGCTTCGCGATTGCCGGCTTCGGCGAGGCGGCCCAGGCCTACTTCGGGAAGGACGTCCGACAGCTCGATCTGCCCGAATGTGCGCTGCTGGCGGGCATAATCCAGAGCCCCAGCCGCCTGAATCCATTCCGTCATCCGGAGCGAGCGCTGGAGCGCCGCAACGTGGTGCTGGACTCGATGGTGGAGACCGGCGACATCACGAAAGCCCAGGCCGAGCAGGCAAAGGCCGCGCCGCTGACCCTCGACCCAGGCGCGTTTGATTCCGGTGAAGCGCCCTACTTCGTGGATCTGGTCCGAGATCAGCTGGTCCAGCGGTTGGGCGATACGGAGTACAACGAGCAGGGCCTGCGCATCTACACGTCGCTCGATCCTCAGCTCCAGGACATTGCTCAGGCGGCTGTGGCCGCTGGCATGAAGCACGTTGACGAACTGGTGCAGGAGCGGCGTGAGCGGCTCGTTCGTCTGGCAGCCAAAGCAGGGAAGGAACCGCCGCCTGCGCACTCGCCGCAGGTTGCGCTGGTAGCGCTGAATCCGCATACCGGGCAGGTTCTGGCGCTGGTGGGTGGCCGCAATTACGGGATCAGCCAGTTCGATCACGCTGTGTCGCATCGGCCGACGGGCTCGATCTTCAAGCCGTTTGTTTATGCGGCTGCCTTCAACACGGCACTTGCGGGGACACCGCTGACGAATGCGAATGGCACGAGCGCGGTGTTTACACCGATTACCCTCCTTCACGACGAACAGACCACCTTTACCTTCGACAACCAGGACTACACGCCGCGCGATTTTGACAATAAGTATTACGGCGATATCACGGCTACCGAAGCGCTGTATCGCTCGCTGAACAATCCGACGATCGCGCTGGCGCAGATGGTGGGCTTTGACAACGTTGCCGCGCTGGCTCGCGACGCCGGCATCAAGTCCGCGCGAGGCACGCCGGCGATGGCGATTGGAGCCTACGACGCCACGCCGCTGGAGATGGCGGGTGCCTACACCGTGTTTGCGAACGATGGAGTGCACATCGATCCATGGATGCTGGCTTCCGTGCGTGCGCCGAATGGCGATGTGATCGCCGATTACACGCCCCAGATGAAGCCGGTGCTCGATCCGCGCGCCGCGTTCCTGACCGTGAGCATGATGGAACAGGTGCTCAACAATCGTTATGGCACGGGCGCGGGTGTGCGCAACATGGGCTTCGTTTCCCCGGCGGCGGGTAAAACCGGAACCTCGCACGACGCCTGGTTCGCCGGATTCACAAGCAATCTGCTGTGCATTGTCTGGGTTGGCAACGACGACTACACCGACATCAAGCTCGAACTCGGAGCAAACGCGGAGGGTGCGCGCGCTGCCGGACCAATCTGGGCCGACTTCATGAAAAACGCGGTGAAGTTGCCGGAATACTCTGACACCAAAGACTTTGTACCTCCTGCCGGCGTGATCCAGGTGAGCCTGGATAACGCGACCAACCTGCTGGCGGACGCCACATGCCCGCAGGATTACACGGCCGCGTTTCTCGAGGGGACGCAGCCGACTGACACCTGCGATCACTCGATGGGAGACCAGCGGAACTTGTTCCAGAAGATCTTTGGTTTGGGGCAGCGATCGGTTACGCAGGCGCCTCCGCCGCTGCAGCAGGCTAAGCCGGTGGCGCCTCCGATTCAGGCTCAGCCGGCACAGCCAGCGGTGGCGCAAAAGCAGGGCGAGCAGCAGGATCAGGAAGAGAAAAAGAAGAAGAAGCCTGGATTCTGGTCTCGTCTGTTCGGCAAGAAGGACGACAGCCAGCAGGACAAGGACAAGAATCCGCAGGAGCCATGAAATTCAGCGTCGCCACCCATCGCAAGCGCGAGATTGTTGACATCACCGAACAGGTGGAGTCGCACTTGCGGAATGCAACCGGCATCTGCTGCCTCAACGTACTGCA
>DASZYN010000610.1:0-6828 GCA_035545435.1 Acidobacteriaceae bacterium
ACCGCTTCATCTGCTGGCCGGACTTTCGCCGACGGGCTGACCGCCATTTATAATCGGCGCTGCGCAAATGGAAAACTCCGACAACATTCTGGAAGGGCGGCAGGTGCTCGAGATCACCGAGATCATGGGCATTTTGCCGCATCGCTATCCGTTTCTGCTGATCGACCGGGTAGTGGAGATCGAGCGGAAGAAGCGGATTGTGGCGATCAAGAACGTCACGATCAACGAGCCATTTTTCCAGGGGCATTTTCCTGGTTATCCGATTATGCCAGGAGCGCTGGTCGTGGAGGCGATTGCGCAGACGGGCGGAGTGCTGTTGATGCCGGAAGTTCCGGATCGCGACAAGAAACTGATGGTGTTCACCAGCATCGAGCGGGCGAAGTTCCGCAAGCCGGTGGTGCCGGGAGATCAGTTGCGGATCGAAGTGAGCGTGCTGACGTGGAAGCCGCGCGTAGCAAAGATGGAAGGGCGGGCCACGGTGGACGGCAAACTGGCCTGCGAGGCAACGGTGATGTGCGCGCTGGTACCGCGGACGCAGGAGGCGGGGGGCGCCGCGGATGCCGACCCCGCGCTGGTGAGCGGAGCAGCGGCAGACTCAGCGGGCGGATCGGTGAAGGCGGAGTGAGCATTCATCCTACGGCCGTGGTTGCGCCGGGGGCGGTGATTCCGGAATCGTGCACCGTGGGACCGTGGTGCACGGTGGGGCCGAATGTGGTGCTGGGCGAAGAGTGCGAGCTGATTTCGCATGTGGTGCTCGACGGGCATCTGACCGCCGGCGCGCGCAACCGGTTTTCGCCGTTTGCATGCGTGGGGGTGGCACCGCAGGATCTGAAATATAAAGGCGAGCCGACCGGCGTCACGCTGGGCGATGACAACACGATTCGCGAGTGCGTGACGATCTCGCGCGGGACGGTGGGGGGCGGCGGGATGACGCGCATCGGGAGCGGCTGCCTGCTGATGGCCTATGTGCATGTGGGGCACGACAGCGTGATCGGGGACCACTGCATTCTGGCCAATAACGCTACGCTGGCCGGACATGTGACGGTGGAAGATTATGTGACGGTGGGCGCACTGTCGCCGATCCACCAGTTCTGCCGCGTAGGCAAGCACGCTTATATCGGCGGGGGGACGGTGGTGACGCAGGACATACTTCCCTTCTCTCTGACGTCAGCGACGCGCGAGGCACGCGCGTATGGGATGAACAAGGTGGGGCTGGAGCGGCGCGGGTTCGATCGGGACAGACTGCGGGCGCTGCATCATGCGTTTCGAACGCTGCTGGCTTCGAAGTTGAATACGGCACAGGCGGCGGAGAAGCTGCGCGCGGAGGGGATCGCGTCGGAGGACGTGCGGTATCTGCTGGAGTTTGTGGAGGGGTCGAAGCGCGGGGTCATTCAGTAGAAAAACGGGTCGGGAATGGACCTGGGATTGCGGCTGGCATTCACTGGAGGTTCATGCGGTTTTGTGGAAAACAAAAAAGGATGCCCCTTCACACGTTACGACAGTGCATAACTGGGGACCGTCTCCGTAACTCAATGAGAAAACGGGAGATGGAGCGAGCAGTAGCGTTATTCGCTCTGTAAAGTGGGATGTCGAGATAGTTAAGAGCGTTCGCCGCAGAAATCTTCCACAGAAATTTCCACAGCGCGGGCCGGTTGTCTGCGGGGTCCCGAACGCGAGGGTGATGGGGGGCTCTTCTGTACAAGAAGAGCCCCGATTTTCGCAGGGTTATTTGTGCGGGGTCGCGGGCGGAGTGCGCGGCGTCGTGTGTGTCGCGCCAGGCGTTGTCGACCGCGGAGCAGGAGCCGAGGGGACCGGAGTCGGAGGAGCGGGAACGCCGGACTTGGCGTTGTAGGCTTCGATCACAGCCTTGGTGATGTCGGTGGAAGGGGTAGCCCAGAGGACATTGCTGTTCTGCTGGCCCGCATCGAGGACAAGGTTGAAGCCCTGCTGCTGGGCGTAGGAGATCATCACTTCGCCGACTTTATTGGCGACCTGATTGAAGGTCTCCTGCCCGTCCTGCTGCTCGTTGCTCTGGAGGTCCTGGGCAGCGCGCTGAAGGGTTTTGGTCTTGTCGTCGATGGTGCGCATTTTATTCTGGCGCTCGACGTCGCTGACGTTGGCCCCGCCGTCCTGGAGCTGCTTCTTCAGGGTCTCGACTTCCTGGTTGTCGGCCTGGATCTTGGCTTCCTGGGGCTCGTACTTCTTGCGGAGGTCGGCGAGGTCGCGCTGGAACTCATTGGTCTGAGCGACAGCGCCCTGGAACTGGATAATGGCAATCCTTGTGGAGGCGGAAGGGGGGACGGCGGCAGCAGCGGCAGGCGCCGGATCCGAATTGGCCGGGGCAGCGGCCTGGGCAATGGCTGCGACGCTCAGTCCGGACGCGAGCAGGCAAACGAGTGACAACGAACGCTTCATGGAAATGAGAAACTCCTTCGGTTTCCTGGTGACCTGGCCCGCATTTCTCGCTCTGCGGAAATTCCGGTTCCCTGAATTCGAGGATCGGGATCGGGCTCAGGTTCTCGCCCGGGATGCAAAACGCGGACAGAGATTTTCTCAGGAACCTGGGCAAATTATAGGTCCGGGGAATGGGGCAGTCAACGCTTGAGGACAGCTGAAAAGCGGTCAGCTGGTGAAGCGGTCAGCTAAAGTCCGGTCGGCTGGTGAAGCGGTCAGCGATGGTCCGTCAGCTGAGACCGGTCAGCCAACAGGCGGCCAGGGGGGCACAAAACTCTGGGGATCTTGCGGCAGGGGGCGACCCGAGGTCCGATAGTCAGCATGAAAACTCGCCATTTTCGGGACTTGCTGGTTTGGCAGAAATCGATGGCGTTGGCCGCCGAGATCTATGCACTCACGGAGCGCTTTCCCAGAAGAGAGATTTTTGGCCTGAGCGCGCAGATGCGACGGAGCGCCGTCTCAGTGCCGAGCAATATTGCTGAGGGACATGGCAGGCTCAGCGACCGCAATCTCGCAGTGTTTCTCGGGCACGCCCGCGGCTCGCTCTTCGAACTCGAATGCCAAACAGGTTTGGCGAGGCAGCTAAGTTTCGCGGACGCTGGATCTGCTCGAAAGATCGTGGCAGATATCAATGAAGTTGCCCGGATGCTCAATGCATTGCTTTCTAAGGTTCAACCGAATGCAGCGACCACGAGGCCGTGATCGCTGCTTTGCGGACTCCGCTGACCGGTTCTTAGCCGACCGCTTCACCAGCTGACCGGCCTTTAGCTAACCGGTTCCCAGCTATCTCAGAAAGTGGTTGCCACCGTCAGGCGGAAGGTCTTGCTGGGTTCGCGGAGGACGTAGAGGCCGTTGTAGAACTGGTTGGCCTCGGCATAGGAATAGTCGCCCGCCCCGCCGGCCGGGAACATGCTGCGGGTGATGAGATCGGTCCGCGAGAAGGTCGTGAACAGCTTGAGGGGATTGACCGCATAGTAGATGCGGAAGGGCGCGTTGATGATGGGCATCATCACATCGATCTCGGCGCCGACCGAATCACGCGGCACGTAGTTGGTGCCCTTGATGGGATCGATGGTGGTGCTGAATTTGATCCGCTGGCCGCCCTGGCAAGTGCCGTTGACATAGTTGGGGCAGCCATAGAGCGGCGAATTGAGCGCGTCGATGCCTTCGGGGCTCTGGCGGAGCTGGTCCTTACTGATCGCCATATCCATGCCGAAGTCGTTGAAGATATTGAAACCGACGGTGTGCCCGTAGATCGGAATCATGTACTGCGTGTTCCAGGTGAAGTTGGTGTCGCCACCGATGGAGGCTACGCCGTAGACGGGCAGAGGAACCTGGATGGGCCCGAGATTCGGGTTTGTGGGATCGCGCGGGACGGTGGAACCGTCAGGGTTGGTGAGGTCGAACAGGACACGCGTCGGCACAAAGCCGTAGGGCGTGATGGTGCGGACGTCGAAGCCGCGGATGTCGGATTCGCCACCAGCGGAGGGACGATCGAAGGGCGGGGCGACATCGCCGCTGAAGCCGGTGATGTAGACGGCCTGGAGGCGCATGCCGAGCGTGTTGCGGCCAGCCTTGTTGAACCACAGGCCCTTCATGGGAGTGAACTGCTTGTACTCGACGACCGGGCGGACGTAGCGAACGCTGCCCCAGATGCCTGCCAGCTGCACGGTGGCGGAGAGGGATCGTCCGGTGTGGGGCAGGTAGTTGCTGTCGATGTTGCTGGAGTTATAGCTGAACATCGCCGAACTGGTGATGATGCCTTCGAGGGCGTTCTGACCCTGAATGCCGCTGCGGAAGGCGAGGGTCTGGAAGAGATTGCTGGAGGCCTGGCTGAAGGCGCGGACCGAAGAGCTGTCCCAGGCATACGTGGCGCCGACGCGCGAGAAGCCGAAGAGGTTGAAGTGGCGAATGGGGTAGCTGACGGAGAAATTGAATCCCTTGTCGCCCTGGTTGTAGTTCTGCAGCAGCGATGAGACGGCCGAGCTTTCGTTGGCGGTCACGTTGCCGGCAAACGAGTAGCTCTTGGAAGCGTTGTAGTCCGTCTTGCGGTCGAAGACCTGGAAGCCGAGATTGAGCGGCTTGTTGCGGAAGTAAGGCTCGTTGAATGCGAAGAGCAGGTTGCGGGAAAGGCTGCCGGCGTTGGCCTGGACGCTGAGAGTTTCGCCGAGTCCGAGGAAGTTGTTGGTCTGGTAATTAAGGCCGAGGAAGGCGCCGTTGAGGCCGCTGACGCCGCCATTGAGGCCGATGGAGTTCTTGCCTTTTTCCTGGACCTTGAGGAGGAGGTCGACGGTACCGGCTTCGGTGTTCTGGTGGGTCTCGGAATCCTGCTCGACCTTCAGCGGATTGAAGTAGTCGAGCTGATTGAGGCGCAGGAGGCTCAGCTCCCACAGGTGGCTGTTGTAAACCTGGCCTTCCTGGAGCAGCAGTTCGCGGCGGATGACAAAGTCGCGGGTGACGGTGTTGCCCTGGAATTCGATGCGCGAGACGGTGAACTGCTTGCCTTCATCGATATTGATGTCCCACGTGACGGTGTGGTTCGCGTCGTCGAAGGTGGGGTTCGGGACCGGGCTGAAGTTGATATAGCCGTTCTGGCTGTAAGCCTTGCGGAGATTGTCGAGATCTTTCTGGAAGGTGGTGAGATCGAAGATCGCGCCATCCTTCTGGGTAAAGAGACCGCGCAGGGCCTTTACATTAGTGCCGGGCTTGTAGCCGGAGAAGTTGATGGCGGCGAGGCGATAGCGGTCTCCTTCCTCGATATTCATATGGATATCGATACGCTTGCCTTTTCGCGGACGGAAGGTGAAGAGGGAGAGCCCGCCTTCGTTGCGGATTTTGGTCTCCGCCGGTCCGGCGGGACCGCCGCGCAGATAGCCGCGGTCGCGATAGGCCTGGCGAACGCGCTCGGTATCTTCATCGAGCTTGGTGGCGTCGTAAGTGCGGGCGAAGATGTTTTCGAGGATGATGGAGTGCGGAATACCGATGGGGCGCAGGTTGCGCATGGCTTCGCGAAGGGTGCGCGAGCTGACGTGCTGGTTGCCGGAGAAGGTAATTTTGCCGACCTTGACGGTGGGGCCTTCCTTGATCTGGAAGATGAGCTGAACGGAGGCCGGGGGGATGGTGCGGACTTCGGGGCGCACGGTGGCGAACTGGTGACCGTGCTCGGCGAGCATCTGCTTGATCACGGTGACGGCTTTGGCGATGCGAGCCGGATCGTACTGGCTTTCCTGGGAGAGGCCGACCTTCTCCTTTTTGAAGCGGTCGAGGACATCGGACTCGGTGACGGAACTCAGGCCCTTATAGGTGATGTCGCGGATGGTGGGTTTCTCGCGGACGTAAACGTCGAGGATGACGCCCTGGGGCGTGTCCTCTTTCTCGATGCGGACGTCTTCGAAGTAGCCGGTGTTCCAGAGGGAGTTGAAATCGCGTTCCACGGTGAGCGGGTCGTAGGCATCGTTCACGTGGCTGTACATGCGCGCCTGGATGGTTTCTTTGGGGATGCGGCGGCTGCCGATGACGCGAATCTCGACGATCTTCCGGCCGACATCGTTGGAGGAGGCCGGCGCGGACGCCTGGGCCATCAGCCGCGGAAGGGGCAGCAGCGGGGCCAGGAGAAGAACCAAAATCAGGGAGCGCCTGAGGATGCGGCGCAGATTCCTGCATGGTACGTGCGTGGAGCCAGCGCTCCAGAGATTCACGGAAGAAATAGGCACACCCTCACTGCTCGAAAACTCGCGGTCGTTGGGAAAAGGCGATTATATCAGCGTGATTCACGCGGGCGGCGGCACGAACGGGAGCGCGGAAGGCGATGTGTGGGGCACACCAGAGAGTCGATTTCGGCGGCGGCGGCAATAACAGCATCATCCTCGTCTCGCGTCCCGCAGGGCTCCGCCTGCTGAGGACAAAACCATTGCAGAAGGTGGGATCAGTTTATCGAAGATCGCTTCGATTTTGGTGGGACGCAGCAGCGGGGCGAACGTCAACGAGGACGGAGTAAAAGGTGGGTCCGCCGGCGAGATCGTTGAGCCGCTGCGAGGTGAGCAGGTTGACGTTGTGTCCGCCTGCGGAGAGCTTGTTCCAGTTGAGGCGCGCCGCGACAACGCCGGGGCGCACACTGCCGTTGACGTGAGCGCGGAGGGAGAGAGCGCCGCGATCGTTGAAGACATCGACGATGTCGCCGTTGGAGATGCCGCGCGGGGTGGCATCCTCGGCGTGGAGCTCGAGGACGCCGTTGTACGCGGACTCCATCTTCCGGTGTCCCTCGAGATTGGGGAAGGTGGAGTTCATATAGTTGTCGGCTTTGCGCGCGAGCAGCTCGAGCGGATAGCGTTCGCTGGCGTCGGAGTGGCGCGATTCGGGTGCAGGAACGAAGGC
>DASZYN010000611.1:0-7155 GCA_035545435.1 Acidobacteriaceae bacterium
CCAGACATTCTTCTCTTTGCTGAAATCGGCGAAACGGCACACAAAGAGGTCCAGTCTGCCATCGTTGTCGTAGTCAAACCAGACAGCGCTGGTCGCCCACCCAGGAGCCGCCAGCCCGGACTTCGCGGTCACGTCGGTGAAGGTGCCGTCGCCGTTGTTGCGATACAGAATGCTGTGCGGATATTGCGTGACGTAAAGGTCGGGCAGGCCGTCGCCGTTGTAATCGCCGACCGCGACGCCCATGCCGTAAGCGTTGCCGGGCACTCCCGCCTTTTCGGTCACGTCGGTGAAGGTGCCATCTCGATTGTTGCGATAGAGCGCGTTGCGCAACGGCTTTGCGGGAGTGTAAAAGTCGCACGGGCCGCTGTTGACCAGGTAGATGTCCATCCAGCCGTCGTTGTCGTAGTCGAAGAAGGCACAGCCCGCGCCGACCGTTTCCGGCAGGTACATGTCAGCTGAGAGGCCGGCGGTGTGAGTCCAGACGATGCCGCTGCGCTCGGCAGGAATGGCCTCGAACCATGGCTGCGTGGGTTCTGCAGACAGTGCGCGTGCCAGCGAAGAAGAACCCACCAGGCCCAGCGCGGTGCTGCAAACGAATTCTCTGCGGGTGAGACGGCGTCGACCTGGCTGGGGAATCGGGGACATCATTGCTGAACGGGATGTCCCTGCGTGGCATCCATGGATTTCGAGCGCGCGGCGGCTTGCGCCTGCAGAGCCATTTCACGACGAGCGCCTGCCTGATCGCCGGTGTGTGTATCAGCGATAGCAAGCTGATAGTGCCCGGCTGGATCATCGGGCGCGAGCTGAACGTAGTGCTCAAGGGGCGGCTTCGCGTCGGCATAACGGCCGCTGGCTGCGAGAGACATCCCGAGCGCCAGATACGCCTCAGAAAAACCGGCATCAAGGTGAGTGGCCCGTGTGAAGTGCCCGATTGCCTCGTTCCAGTCTCCTTTGCGGCGAGCGAGTTCTCCGAGCACGAACTCAGCAGAAGCATTAGTGGGGTCGACAGCAATCTCCTTTTCGAATTCCGCCTTCGCCGCCTCCGTCGGGCCTGCATCGCCCGCTTCAGCAAGTGCGATTTGGCCCAGCCGGTAGTGAATGCCGGGAACGCTGGGATGATCCTTAAGGATGTCGCGGTAGACGGCGGCGGCCTGTTCCTGTTTACCCTGCGATTCAAGGCCCTCAGCTTCCAGTCGGCGAGCCTGATACGAGCTGGGATTCTTTTGTTGCAACTCCCCGGCGGCCCGCATGGCCAGCTCAGAGAACATGTGGGTCTGGACGTAGAGGACCTCTGGATTGCCTGGAGATTCTCGCTGCAGTCGGAAGAGTGTATCGGCCGCAAGCTGACGGTCATCGACTGCCAGGGCGCAGCGAACCTCTGCCATTTGCGCGCGATAACGAACGGCCTTGTCTGTGATGTGCGGGATCCCGCGTTCGAAAAGCGGCAGTGCCTCCGCACACCGCCCGGCCTCGACAAGACGGATTCCCTGCTGGACAGAAGTGCCCGCGGCCTGCGTCTGCGCAAAAAGGATCATGCCTCCGGAAAGAGCGCCGGCGCAGAGAAGCGACCAACTCTTCGCTGTCTGTCGGACGGTCACGACTGCGCTCCCTCATTCATGGGGTCGCGTTGGCGGCTTCTGAAGCACGATCTCAACAGGGCTTGACTTGAGCGGAACGGCCCAGGCGCCACGTTCGCGGGAGAGCCTCTGGAGGGGCTGATAGTGGTTGAGACCGGGCAAGGTAGCAGGCTGCTCGAGGCGCAGCCAGGCTGTCGGTGTAATCCCGCTCGCCGCATCGAGAGCGAGGCGCACCGCTCCGGTATGAGAATCGAACTCAACGCTGCGAATGCTCCCGGCGTCGAGCGTGATCCAGAGATCCGCAGGAGCGATGTAGACGCGACTGCGAGCAGCATCGAGAGGCGTAACTTCGACCTTGCCGTGGTTCTCCTCAAGATTGCCTCCGAAGCAAAGCCATCCCAGAACCGGATCGTGCACGACATAGGTCGCCGTGTTAACCGCGAATCCCCAAAAGCCGCTGCCATAGTCTCCCGAATACGGATCGCCGGCGAGCATGTCGGGGAACGCGTGAAAGGCGGCCGAGCCGAATCCGTTCTGGTCGATATTACTCAGCTCTCCCATGGTTCCGCCATAGGCGACGCGCAGCATATAGAGATTCGAAGGATCGCCGCGATACGCGGAGAGGAGCGGCACAGCATTGATGCCCGAGCCATAGTGATGCAACTGGCGCTCCAGACGGCGGACCTTGCCCCCGTACACGAAGTCCCAGTAGCGGCGCGCACTGCCGTTATAGCCCCAGCTCGGAATCGTCGGATCATAACCGAGAATGGCATCAATGCTGGTCTGCGCTTTGGCGGTGAATCCGAAATACTTTGTCCAGGTGTAGACCTCTTCCTGACCCGTGGAGTCCCAGGGCATCTCGCTGGCGAACGGATACTCCTCGGTATTCCAGTGTTCGGCACGCTGCCGCATGGCGGCCTCCAGCCGATCAGCCTCGCTGGTCATGCCTTCGCGCTTTAAATCCTCAAGGATATAGAGGAAGACATCGCCCTCCATCTGGCCGAACTTCGCGTAGTACGGCGCGAGCCGGGACATGGCCATCGAGGTTTCGTACGCATGCGTCAGGTACCACTGCCAGGGATGATCTTTCACCAAACCGACATGGTTGCGTGCGAGCCGGTACAGAACCCACCACGCCGAAGCAACATGTGGATAGTTGTACGAGCGGTCGACCGCTTCGGAAGCCTTCCGGCTCCAACTCGCCCAGGTCTTCCAGTCAAAGCTGCTGTTATAGAAGTTGGGTGGCAACTGGTCAGGCTGGTAATAGAACAGGCTCTTGCGAACGCCGTATTCCTGAGGGCCATCACTATACTGAATGCCACCCCAGAGCACATGATCTGCAAATTGCTCGAATTGTGCGACCTCCTTCGGATCGGGTGCGATCAGCTCTTTCATCGCGAGAGCCAGCCATGAACCCGCTCCTGCTTCATCGCTGAGGCCGGCGATCCAGACACGACTGTCCTGGGTCACCTGTTGATGCTCCTGACCGTCGTACGTGATGGCAGAAGGCGCGCGGTGAAAGGGATCGGCGGAGTCGGCAAACCACTGCTCGGTGGTGAGAAAACGCCCGAAGTCGGCGACGGCCTCGGATTCCGGTTTGATTACCCGGTAGGCGATCGTCTGTACGAGACCATTAGCGTAGCGGATCGTGAGCCGGGCGCGTCCCCACGTCTCTCCGCGCAAAAGGTAATGGCTCCAGCCGCCGGGCGTCGGGTCTGCTTTTCGAACTTCGATCGCGCCATCTGGATCGACCTTCATCGAGCGCACGGGCTCACCTGATTTCAGAAAAAGATGCCCCTCCATATCCATCGGAAGGATGTAGCCGGGCACTCCCACCGCGACCGGGCGACGGTTGGCGGCGAGAGCCTTCTCAATCCCAGGAATTGAGTCCGCGAGAACGAACCGCAGTGCGTAGACACGGGACTGGCCAGGTTGCAGTGTGAAGCTGGTGGGTGCGTTCCAGGGTTGAGCATTCTTCCATTCGTTCTGCTGGTAAGCGGCGCTGTGCACCATCCATTCATAGAAACCCTCGAAGGTGATCCCGCGCGGCGTTGGATCGTGAGCCATCTCGAGATTCCCCGGTCTCTCGCCGAGGATTGGATTCCACGCTTCAAAAGGCGTGTGGCTCTCCGGCACCACCAGCAGGGCTGGTCCATGACCGCTAAGGCGAGTTACCTGGAGATACCCGGCATCCTCGCCAATGTAGGGATCGTCGAAGCTGCAGATGGCGTGCGCCTGAGCGAGGGTGCGGTCTGTCATGATGTTGTCAAAGATCATCGGAATCCCGAGGGAGCCGATCTCGACCGCCTGCTGCGTTCGGTTGCGGAGGGTAAAGCGAAGGATTAGCTGCCCGCGATCCAGGGCCCACGTTCGAATAATCGCGAGCGGAATAGTCGGCGGCAGCGTCGACGCCAGGTTCGCTGAGGCAAGAACGCTCCCTGTGGCGGGAAGTGCCTGGATCGGCTCGCGGGCGAGCGCAGTGGAGTAATCCTGCCAGGTGTCGGCAGCGCCGGTACGCAGCCGGAGATCGATGTCGCCCAGGTGGTAGAAACCGTTCCTGGAGCGTGCTACGAGCTGATCGCCCGGAGTGAAGTCAAAATCTCTCGCATTCCTGGGCAGGAGCGCCGCAACGGTTTGGGAGGAGCGAACCAGCTTCAGCGTGAACTGCGGGGTATCAAGGGTGAGGAAACCCTGACTGAGCATCGGGCCGGGAGCCGGGGGTTTCTTCGACGCCGGTTGTTGAGGAGCCGCGCTCGACGACAGGCACGCCATTGAAAACATGAACATCGCAAGCAGCGAGCATTGAACTCGCCGGCGCGAGGACCCATGTCTTTGCTCAGGCGGAAACAGGATTGGACATCTGCAGAGTTTCAAGCATTCCTCGTCCGTTTGCTGACAATCCCTGATCGGAACGCATCACGACTGCGCGAGTTGAAAAAAACACCGGACGCACGTGAGGCGTCCGGCGTTGCTCACGAGGGCTCACTTAGAAAGTGAAGTTACCTCGTAACTCGATAATGCGACCGAATCCGGTCCCCTCGTTCGTCGGGCTACCTTGCCCGAATCCTGAGCTTTGAATGCTGGACTGGAAGGATGAGGCAGCTCCGTTCGGGGCGGGCCCAAAGCCGTTCGCATACCCAAAGACCGGATGATTCCAGACATTGATGAAAGAAGCCTGGATGTTGAAGGTCATGGCTTCGTGGATGGGGAATAGCTTGGTCACCTCCAGGTCCTGATAGAACTGTCGCGGCCCGTGGATGTAGTCAATCCGGCCGAAGGTTCCCGGAGTGATGTTTGGCGTGATGTATGTTGAATTCGCGCCGCCACCGGTCACAGCCCTCAGGTATTTGGGGTCGATCAGGTCGGCAAAAGTGTGCCCGGGGACTTCGTGTACACCGATGGCGTGCTGCAGTTGGCTCGGCGTCGCTCCATGTAACTGGATACCGCCGTCCCCATAGTCGTTGAAGGTGTGGTAGCCGCCGGCGAGGTATGCCGGGGCGCCGGTCTGCCAGGTCACGATGGTTCCCACAGTGTACCCGCCCAAGGCAGCGTCTACCGCTCTGTTGTGGGCCAGATATGTCCGTCCATGGCCAACTGGAATATCGTAGGTGCCGCTGGCATGGAAGGCATTCTGAATGTCGAACACCGCGGGTGCGTAGCTTTGGCGGAGATTGCGCAGAGTGAAGGCATTGAATGATCCGGTCCATGAGTTGGGCGACTCAACACCGAGAGTATGGCTCCAGGTGTAGTTGGCGTCGTACTGCAGACCGTGCCACGAGCCCTGGCGAAGGTCAACCTGCAGACCGTTGTAATTGGAGTAGCCATGGGAGGAAAGCTCTCCGGTCGAATCGCCTCCGGAATAGGGGTTTGCCTGGAAGAAATTGATCGGATAGCCCGAGCCCGCGCCTGTATACCCCGCATTTGTGGCGCATGGTGTAAATCCGGCGCCAACCAGATTGCAAAAGTAGGGAACAGTGCCGTTGATGCCGGAAAGGACACCAGCCATCGCACCTGCCTGGCCCGTGTTCAGGTAGTTGATGTACTGCGAATTGGTGTAGTCCGATGCAGTAGCACCACCAAAGGCAGCGTCAAAGGTTGGTGTTGCGTTGCCATAAGTGCTCGAGAACGACGTTCCGCCTGACGCCGCCAGGTTAGCCTGAGCATTCTGAAATTCCTTCAAAAATCCGTTTTCGAAGATATTCACTTCGTTGGGATCGATGGCAATCCATTGGTGAAGCGTGTGATTGCCGTTGTAGCGGACCTCCAGTGCCATAGAATGGCCCAGGCCGCGCTGAATGCCAAAGTTCCAGGATTCAGCGGTGGGTTCGTCCAGGTTCGGCTGGATGCCGTTGACCCCTGGTCCACCCGTATAGGTAAACTCCGCTTCGGGCGAGGTCGATTCGTACGCCTGGGGTGACAGAATGAAGCTGGGCAGCGTGTCGCCCAGGGAGAGACTGCCAGGAGCAAATGTCCCCTGCGTTCCAGTATTGTTCGCGATCAGATTGAACTGCTGGTAGTAGAACTGCCCGTAGTCGGTCGCGTAGTCCCAGAAGTACTGGTACGGCTCGGTGAAGCGCCGCAGTGCGTAACCTCCGCGGATGACGGTTTGGTCGCCGCCGAGAAGGGCTTTCAACGCGCCGCTGGAAGCATGGGGATTCCAGGCAAAGCCAAAAGCCGGTTGGGGTGTCACTTTCCACGGCTTGTAGGGTTGAGCATGAACGGAAATCGTGGGATTCTGATTGCCCTTGAGCGAACCCGGGTGGAACAGGTCGCCCACGGCGGTGGGACCGTAGATGGAAGCCTCATCGGCGGAGTGGTAGAAGCCCGTCAGGTCTTTTTCTGCGCCAAAGATATCCCAGCGAAGGCCAAAGTTGAGTGTCAAAGTCGGAGTTACTCGCCACGAATCTTCCCCGAAGAAGCTCCACGCCGAAGATATTTCATCCAGTGGATATTCGCTCAGTGTGCCGGTCTTGGCGTAGGTCTTCGTTTTAATGTCGTAGGAGTTTTCTCCGTTGACATCGCTGAGTCTCCCCGTCAGGATCGCATAAAGGGACTGTGCCCTCTGCACGTCCGCTTGGGAGGCACCGGGAAGCGTTGGACTGGCGCCGGAGTTGGTGAAGGCATTCTGCGCCGGATCGCCCGTAGCCAGACCACTCCCGTCGCTATTTGCGAGGTCGTAGATATAGAAACCTCCCGGGGCGTTCCAGTAGTGATCCTGTTCCTTGTACCAGGAGAGGCCGGCCTGCAAGGTGTGCTTTCCATGCTGCAGCGTCACGGAGTCAGAAAAGTCCCAGATGGGGTAATAGGTGTTGATCGGGGCCTGGTAGGTTTGGCCGGACATATTGCCCGTCGCGCCAGGATAATTCCAGTTCACGCTCGGCTCGGTCGCGTAAAGGGGTGCCGCGTTATAGGCAAACGAGGTAGCGTCATAGAGGTAACCCGCCTTCAACTGGTTGATTAGAGCGGGTGAAAAGATGTAATCGAATCCAAAAGAACCAGTAAAGTTCCTTGTCTGATTTCCAGCAGTCTGATTGGCAAAACTGCTGCCGGGAAAGGTGGGCGCATTGTTTCCCGGCTG
>DASZYN010000612.1:0-1989 GCA_035545435.1 Acidobacteriaceae bacterium
CACTAAGCGCGCCTTCGACTTCGGCCACGCTGCGCATAGGTTCGTCCTCGGTGAAGGTGAAGACATCGTGCCCGTGGATGCTGACGACTGGCGCACCAAAGCCGCGAAGGAGCAAGCCGAGTCCGCACGCGCCGAGGGGAAGGTTCCGCTGCTGCGTGCTGAGTTCGACAGGGCGCTCGCTATGGCTAACGCGCTGCAGGACAACCCTGGCGCGGCGGCATTGTTCAAATCTGGTGTTGCCGAACGCGCTATGTACTCCACCACCGGCCCGCCAGCCGAAGTGCAGTTACGAGGCAAAGCGGACTGGCTGACCCATCTAAACGGTCGGCTCACCATCGTGGACTACAAGACAGCAGCCAGCGCCGACCCAGCCACCTTTGAACGCGCCGCGACAAAATTCAAGTACCACCTGCAAGCCGTCTGGTACCGCGACCTTGCCTACACACTAGAGCTCAGCGAAGACCCGGACTTCGTTCTCGTCGCACAGGAAAAGACGCCGCCGTACTTGTCATCGGTAATGCGCTTCGACGACATCGCCATCTTTGAGGGCCACGCACTTAAACGCCAGGCTATCGACACCTACGCGCGATGCCTACAAACCGGCGAATGGCCCGGATACCCAGGCGGCACACAGATTATCCACGTCTCGCCGTGGGCCTATTCAGAGGAGCAGGAGGTGGAGGTCTAATGGCGCCCAGAAAACGGCTTGCTGTTGATCGGTTCCTGGAAAAGGTGCTGTATCTAGACAACGGATGCCATGAGTGGACCGCGTATGTCGGAGTGAATGGCTACGGCAGGTTTTACCTAGAAGGCAAAGGGGCGTTGGCGCATCGGTGGTCATATGAACACTTCATCGGCCCCATTCCGACCGGTCTGGTGATTGACCACCTTTGTCGAAACACAAAGTGTGTAAACCCGAAACACCTTGAGCCAGTTACAGCTTCCGAGAATGTACGGCGTGGTCTCGGGCCTGCAGCTGCAGCGGATCGAATGCTTCGCGTGACCCACTGCCCCCAGGGCCATCCATACACCGATGCGAACACCTACAGGGACAGCCGCGGGCGCGCTTGCTGGACGTGCAAGCGCGCGAATCGAAAGAAGCATTACGCGCTTAATAGGCAGCGCGCGATTGAACGTGCAGCAGAGTGGCGGCGCGCCAACCCGGAGCGTTATCGCGAACTTATGCGCGAGGCCCAGCGACGACGCCGCGCCAAACTCAAAGAGGAAGTGGGGCAACGATGAATATCGACGACACCATAATTCCGGATAGCACCCAATTAAACGCTGAAGACATGCTGGGCGGTCCGGTCACTGTGACAATAACCAGTGTTGACCGCGGTACCGCCGAGCAGCCTGTCAATATCTACCTCGACCAGTTTTCAGGTCGTGCCTATCGCCCCTGTAAGTCCATGCGCCGCGTGTTAGTCGCCGCCTGGGGTTCCGACGCCGCCAAATATATAGGCCGACGCATGACACTGTTTAATGATCCGTCGGTCAAGTGGGCTGGAATCCAGACAGGTGGGATTCGTATCAGCCATATGAGCCACATCGACCACAAACTCACGCTCGCGCTCACCCTGACAAGAGGCAAGCGCGCACCCTTTGTTGTCGAGCCTCTACCCGACGCACCACCACCCATTAGCGACGAGGACGCGGCCGACTTCGCGCGCTGCATCGCCGAATCGTCCACCGTTGCGGAACTGGATTCGGTCGCCACTGCGCTCAAAAGTTGCGACCTCGGGAGCCATCGGAAGCGGCTGCAGACTGCCTGGGCTGAGCGCAAGGCGGCGCTTGAAACGGAGGCGCAGTGAGCATCTTCGACGACCTCGCACGCCGCAACAGCCCCACAGTCAAGGCCGCTTTGCGCGAAAAGTGCCCCGTTTGCAAGGCGATTCCGGGCGAAGACTGCACCAATTTACCTATCAACGGATTTCCACTTCAAAATCGGCTAGTTCACTATGCGAGGGCTACAGGATAATGGCTAATGCG
>DASZYN010000613.1:0-2220 GCA_035545435.1 Acidobacteriaceae bacterium
GCCATCGCTGTCGTGCGTGCTCTCGAAAATCCAGGCACGTTGCAGGTCCGGCCAGATCGATGCAATGAACGCGCGGTCGCCACTGATGCGGAGGTAATCGCTGGCAGCCATCAGAAAGAGAGAAGTCGCATCGGAGGAAGCCCACTGATAGGGCAGGGCAGCCCAGTCCACCATGCCGGCGGTCTGGGACCATTCGTGCATGATCTTGCCTTCCCGACTCTGATGGTCGATCAGGAAACGGATTTCTTCCTTCGTTGTGGTGAAGTCGCCGTAGCTGTTCACTGCATAGAGTGACCACAGGGCATCGCGGCCGAAGAACCAGCCGAAGCCCGGGCGGGCCGCGTCGCCGGAGCCCACAAATCCTGCGGTGAGAGCCTGCTGTTTTCCGGCAGACCCGGTGTCGACTTTTAGCTGATCGATCGAGGTTTCGGCCCACGAGAAGGCGGCATTCAGATGAGCATCCGGCGTCTCGATGGATGTACTGCGTGCGAGGAAGTCGCGATAGTAGCCGGCGTTTTGGCTGCGAATCGTTGAAACGTTTGCCTGCAGCCGATCGATATTCTGGCGCAGCGCCTCGGTTGTCGCGTCACCGGTTGAACCGGCGAACGCAAAAAGCATTGGATAGACCTTGCCACTGTCGCGGCTGGGATCGAAATGAAGAACAAACTGGAGAGGCCACGCACTTGCGCGCTCCTGATACGGCGGCAGAATGCCTGGACCGGCTCCTGGCAAAGCGATGGCTGCGGCAGGCTCCGGAAAGTTGAGGTGCAGCATATAAAAGCCGGATCCATCCGGGTTATGCACCCACTCGGGAGATGGCCGGTCGGGCGAATCGGCGGGCCACATGCGCTGCATGACCGGATTGAAGCTGAACGTCACCGTCATCGGGCGAACAGCCGCGAACTGGAAAAGGACGAGGGCGCCAGGCGCATCGGCTGGAGCTTTCGGCGCGAGCATGATCTGACGGATGGTGAAGTTAGCGTGAGAGTAGGTGATGGTGGTCTGATCGGGTTCTACATCGATGCTGGAGGCCTGCCGGTTCGCATCAATCGGGACAGGGTAGTCCTGCATCTCGACGTTCAGGTGCATCTGATCGAGAATTTTCCAGGGGAAAAGCCAAACCTCAGCGGAGCCATCCTGCTGGCCGAGAATCGCGCCGCGCGGTCCGACGACCGAATAGGGATGCGAGGGGATGGCCGCGCTGCTGATGCGCGGCGGAGCTTCGCCCGTCGATGGCAGGGGCGTTGTCTGAGCCAGAGCTGGATAGGGCAATAACAGAGCGCTCCCCAGCAGCAGCCCGCCGATTGCAAGCTTCGGTATCCGCACAGGAATCATGTCGTACGCGACCCGGGAGCGCCGCCAGAAACTCAGTTTGTACGTCAGGGAACGGTCGGAGCGGGGCAGGTGGGTCCAGCGCATTCTATCCCCATACAGTCTTAAGGCGCCATGCGGGAGAAGACGGCACAACGAAGCCGCCTTCTCCCATTGCCGGCGAGCGATCAGAACTGGAACCGGGCGGCAAACTGGAGCCGCCTCATGGAGGTTCCGTCCTGTTCAGAGAACGTGCCCTGAATGTAGCCTGCGTTGTTGCTATCACCGCAGTCGATGCAGCTGTTGGGATTGCCGTAGTTTGTGTGGTTGAAAACGTTGAAGGCTTCAACGATGAACTGCATCTTCACATTTTCCGGAAGGGTGAAGTTCTTCGCGAGGGTGGAATCGACGTTGAAGAATCCCGGTCCCCACAAGGCATCGCGGCCAATATTGCCGAAGGTGCCGGCAGCGGGACGGGCATAGGCTCCGAAGGAGTTATTGGCCTGTCCCGGAGGCTGCAGGACGTAGGGCGAAGGCTTGATATACGGCACGCGATGAGCGATCGGATCGAGACTGCCCTTGGAGATTCCGAAGCTCTTGCCGGATACCTTGTTCAGGAAGCAGGCATTGTCGTTGCCGGCAATGTCGTTATCCTGGCTGCCGCAAAGCTGATAGTTCGTGTTGAACGGGATGCCGCCCTGCAACGTGAGGTTGGCATTGAGCTGGAACCCGCCAATGATCTGGTTCATCCAGCCTGGCGCCGTCGCGGCGAACTGTTTGTTGCGTCCGAAGGGCAGGTCGTAGTTACCGGCAAAGACGAACGCGTGGCGGCGGTTGTAATAGCTGTTGCCGCGGCCGATTCTGGGATCGATCAGGAATTGATAGGACTCATGATCGATGTCGTGCGAC
>DASZYN010000614.1:0-3647 GCA_035545435.1 Acidobacteriaceae bacterium
GCAGCGCTGGCGCCTGGAGCGGCGGATGCGGATGGGTTACGACGGCGGGAAATCCACGCGGCCGGAACTCGGATGGACGCAACGAAATTTCATCTGCGCGCAAATGATGATCGAAGAGCGCGACTTCTACGATCCGGAGAAGGGTGTGTACACGGTGGAGTTGGCGCCATCAGAAATGGAAAAAGTAACCCGCGGATTCTTCGCTCACCACCCCCAAACCACCCCAAAGAGCTTCGCTCTTTGGGGCCCTGTTGCGTGGGGCCCTGTTCACTCAGAATGACAGCCCTTAATTATGTAGCAAATGTTTGGACACGACATCAGCCGGACGTGGGGGGATCAAAGGCCGTGGGCCGCGGGCACTCGTTCGTCGCGCATGCGATTGGCGT
Source organism: Acidobacteriaceae bacterium (assembly GCA_035545435.1). Classification (GTDB taxonomy): domain Bacteria; phylum Acidobacteriota; class Terriglobia; order Terriglobales; family Acidobacteriaceae; genus Palsa-343. The sequence goes on from DASZYN010000614.1 coordinate 387, forward strand.
AGCCGCGCCAGTATTCAAGCGACTCCTCGTATGCCCTGGCGCCGCCGCCTGAAAATCGGTTGAGAAAGTCCGGATCGCCGGCGAGGCTGGCGACGCGCGACCACATGTCGGCTTCGAACATATCGCGCTGGGCTCGCAGGATGAGCTTGTAGGCGATCTCGGGCCCGGAGTGGCCCTCATATTCGGCGAGATCCACTTTGCGGCCGAAGGCATCTTCGGATGAATTCTTCTGGCCCACGGCCATGAGGAATGCGTGATCTTCGGCGACTTTCTCAAACGGGCCGTACACTTCGAGAGCGGCGCGTATGTCGAGAGAGCGAGTGAGGCGAAAGACGGCCTGCGCAATGGCCCACTTCTGAATTTCTCGCGGCAGCGAGCCTTCGGACTCCGGAGTGTTGGGGAGGGTAGGCGAGTCGCCGATGTGCACCGACCAGGCCTGGTCACAAATCGTGTTGACCTGATCGAGCAGCTTACGCCGAATCTTTTCGGCGGAGGCGGGCCCGATGGGTTCTCCGAACAAGGTGGCCTGAACTTCCGGTTTGGCAGCGGTGGAAGTCAGCCAGAGGCTGATGCCGTCGGCAATTTGCGTTTTGAGTGCGGTTAGTTCCTGCGTGTCCGGCACCGCATGATTTCGACTGGAGAGGGTTTTCAGGGGAGGGGTCATCTCTGGGCTACTCGTTGTTGGGGGGATGGGCCGATCTGCAGGCATGAAATGCTGCAGGTAGTCGTGGCCTGGTTCAGGTTGAAAGAGCTCGAACGTTGATTCCTGGCGCGTTTCCGGGTTCGATTCCCGTTGCACGGGCAGGTTGGGTTCCGATGGCTGCGACGGAGGGTTTTCCGCAGAACGCAATTCCTCCCAGCGACGGAGGCGGGTTTGGAGAACATCCGATAAGTCTTCTTCATAGGACACGGAAGAGAGATTGGAGTCCTCGGGTTGGCTTCTGTAAGTTTTCGCTACGCGACTGGAGCGAAGGAGATAGCCGAGACCGAGGACTGAGGCCAGGAGGTAACCGGTCGGCTCGACCCAGGCGGGCACGGATTCGGCGGGGACAGGGCCGACTCGAAAGATCGTTGCCAGCAGAACCATGAGGGAATAGCCCGCGGTGAGAGCCAGGAGAGTCCTTGCGACGGTGGGTCCGAGGGGGTTTTTTCGAATGAGTAAATAACCTGCAACGGCTCCGAAAATACCTGCAGCGACGGCAAGTGCGGCCGTGAAGGGACTCATCCTGGGGAAGGACGCAACCGGCGCGTGGTGGAAAAGCGGGAGAAGCGCCGAGACGCCGGATGCCAGGAGAGCAGCGGCGCTGATCCACATGGCGAGCAGGAGCAGGATCAGCCAGCCGCCCAGGCCTTCGGGGGTGCGCTCCCATTCTGTCTGATCGATCAACACGCTTTATCGTGCTCCCCGTTTTTCTCAAGAGGCGCGAAACCCTGGATCGGATGGAAGACGCCTGTTCGGCGAGGATAGACGGACGAGACAAGGGGCGGGTATCCCTCGTCGGCGCGAAACGATCCCCTTTTGGTGCTTGTTGGGTCGCAGAAGGGAAGCTCGTTTCCGGAGTAATTTAGCGCGCCAATTGCCAGCGCGAGGTCGCGGTTTTCTGTGGAAAGTACGCACCTGTCGTAACTGGTTTTCCCTCAATGGTTCTTTCGCATAACACCTGTGTGCAGGAGTAGCACATAAGTACCAGTCGAGAATCACTAAGGTAATTTTTCCAGGTGACTGTGCATGCTATGTTGCCAACATTATCGGTAACAGGGACTGACTCTCCTGGCGCTCAAGATGCCGGCTCTTAGTCGGTTCGCTCGCCCTGCTGCCCCCTGCCGATTTCGCCTTCCTCGACCCGAACCGGCAGGGACAACAAAAAGGGGTACCTGTATGACGTCTCTGTTTCACTCCTGCCTGGTTTCTCGTCGTGTCGTTCGTCAGCGTTTTGCAAAATCAATCATTCCAGTCCAGGTGCTTCTCGCACTGCTGGGATGGGCAGCCGCACCAGGAGCTCAGGCGCAGACGATCTTCCCCGCGGCGGCAGTGGGAACTTCGACGCCTACGACGCAGACGGTGACGGTGAACGTGCAGACGGCGGGGACGGTGGCCGGGGTCGAGGTGCTGACGATGGGTGCGCCTAACCTGGACTTTACCGAGTCAGGGACAGACACTTGCGCCGGAATCAGCTCGGGCAGCTGCCAGGTAACGGTTGCGTTTGCGCCGAAATATCCGGGGACCCGCAATGGAGCCGTGGTGCTGCTGGACGCGGCGAACAACACTCTCGGCACGCAATATCTGACAGGAATCGGGCAAGGCTCGCTGGCTGTGATGGTGCCGGGTGCGATCAGCATCGCCGCCGGACAGGTGGGCGAGTGGACGCTGGTGAACGACGGCGGTCTGGCGACGCAGGCGGATTTGTACCTGCCTTCAGGAATTGCTGTCGATGGCGCCGGGAACCTGTTCATCGCGGACTCGCACCACAATCGGGTGCGTGAGGTATTCGCGGCCGGAGCAAACGCAGGAAAGATCGCAACGGTTGCGGGCGACGGCAGCGCCGGATACGACGGAACGGCGACGATTGCGAAGGCGACCTCGCTGAACCAGCCGGGAGGCGTTGCCATCGATGGTGCGGGGAATCTGTACATCGCGGACACGAACAACAACGTCATTCGGAAGGTGAACCTGACGACGGGAGCGATCTCGACAGTCGCGGGAACCGGAGCACCGGGTTACACGGGCGACGGCGCTCTGGCAACCGTGGCAACGCTCAATTCGCCTGAAGGGGTGACGGTGGATGCGGCGGGCGATCTGTTCATCGCCGACACGAACAACAATGCGGTGCGTGAAGTCGTGGCGGCAACGGGCAGAATTGCAACCTTCGCGGGCGATGGAACGGGTGCGCCAGGGTTCGCAGGCGACAGCGGGCTGGCGAACGGCGCGAAGCTGAATGCCCCGTATGGGGTTGCGCTGGATTCTGCGGGGAACCTGTACATTGCGGATTCAGGCAACAACCGCGTCCGCGTGGTGAACACGAGCGGGCACATCGACACGTTCGCGGGGAATGGGACGCCGGCGTATCTGGGCGATGGCGCCGCGGCGATCTCTGCCGAACTGTATTCGCCTCAGGGAGTGGCGTGCGATCCGGCGGGAAACGTCTATATCGCGGACGCGCGCAACTATGTTGTGCGCAAGGTGAATGCCGTTTCGAAGGTGATCACGACGATCGCGGGCACCAACGCTAACGACACCTACAGCGATGGCAAGTCGGCTTT
>DASZYN010000615.1:0-6264 GCA_035545435.1 Acidobacteriaceae bacterium
CCGCCGGCTTCGTTACACTCGCTCTATGTCCTCAGAGCAGGGTGGGTTGTTTGGTGGAGTGAATCCGCAGCGCGGTGGCGCGGAGTGGGTGACGGCGTACTGCGACGGGGGATCCCGGGGGAATCCGGGGCCGGCGGGATACGGGGTCTTCATTGAAGGGCCGGGCGGGGAGAAGCTGGCCGAGTTGAGCGAGTACCTGGGCAAGAAGACGAACAATGTCGCGGAGTACTCGGGTTTGCTGGCGGCGCTGGAGTGGGCGCTGCAGGCAGGACGCAGGCGGCTGCGGGTGGTGGCGGATTCGGAGCTGATGGTGAAGCAGATGCAGGGCCGGTACAAGGTGGCGAGCCCGGATTTGCGGCCGCTGTATGAAGAGGCAAAGCGGCGGGTGGCGCAGCTGGAGGGGTTCCGGATCGAGCATGTGCTGCGGGGGAAGAACAAGAATGCGGATCGGCTGGCGAATCTGGCGATGGACCGGGGTACTGGCCGTTCGGGCGGCGTTGGGTCGGGGTCTGCGAGTGGAGGGAATGCGCGTCCAGGGACTGGCCGTCCAGGCGGTGCTGGAGTTGTTGCGGAGCGGGCCTCGGAACCGTTTCGGGCGGCGAAGGGGTTCGTCAAGGGTGGCGTGGTGCACCTGATTGAGGGGGAGTTGCCGGAGGGGGCTTTTGTGAAGGTGGTTCTCGATCGGCAGTAGGTAGCCAGTAGCCAACAGCCAGTAGCCAGTAGCCGGTAGCCAGTAGAGGAGACTTCTTAGGCTTTGCGCCGCGTGCGTTTCCCCGGCGCGTTCCTGGCGAGGGTGCGGTTGGAGCGGCGGCGGTAGGATGCGGTGCGGAGAGTGGGACGGCTGTGACGGCGATGGCGGGTGGGGCGCAGCACGGCGGCGATGCGGGCTTCCGAGGCAGAAGGATTGTCGAGGTAGCGCGGGTCGAGCATGGCGATGACGGCCGTGGCGCGCACGCGATAGAGGCGAGCCCACTGGCTCTGCATGAGGGATTGCTGGATCGTGCGCCAGCGCTGAACGTCGGAGGCTGAGGTTTCTGCCTGCGATGCCGCGCCGGGATCGGCCAGGGCTGAGGCGCGCACGGCATCGTTGTTGAGGAGTGCGAGGAACGTCGAGAACTGGCCGAGGTTCACGCCCATTTGATAGACAAGCTGGCTGACAGCCATTTGTTGAGGGCCGGTGAGCTGGTCGAAGTTGCGGCACCAGGCGCGGGCGTTGACGGTGGCCTGGATAGCGGAAATGCGCAGAAGGGCAGCGGCCTGGTCGTCGGTGATCTGGGGATCGAGGGAGCGGATTTTGCGACGGTAACGGTGCGCGGTGCGCCAGGCGGCGAGATTGTCGCTGAACTGATCGAGCACATGCTGCAGGAGCGCGGGGTCGAGCCCGGCGGCTTGCCATAGCTGGGCCGACGAGGGCTCGACGAAGGTGTTCGGGTTGAGCGGGTCAGTTTGGGCGTGCTCGCGTTCAGGGAGATCGAGGCTGAAGCCAGCGCCAATGAGGGGGCGGCCGGTTTTGGGATCGGGATACGCGGCGAGGACCCAACCTTCGTGTCGGCGGTCGCGGAGCACGCCGGTGAGATCGGCGAGGTTGAATTTAATGTCGGAGGTCCGGAAATCGAGAAGAGGCTGGATCGACGACGGGGTCGCTGCAGGCTGACTCGTCGATTGCAGGGCTGTCGTTGAAGGCGCAGGGGCAGCGAAATCCGGCTGTGGCGTTGCGGTTTGTGCTGCGAGAGGGAGTGCAAGCGCGAACAGCAGCGCCAGCTTCAAGGTTTGGAGCGCTGGACGACCGGGTCGGGATGGAGCTTTCCTACGCACGAGTACGGTACACGATGACGGAAACAGCGAGCTGAAGCAATCACAAAAAAGGATCACCTTCGAGAACCATCGGCAGTAACGTTCCGTTCGTGACGGCTGGGGGAGAAACTTTTTAGAGCGAGGCTGGCGGGAAGTGTACAGAAGCCGCGATTCCAGGTACGGTGTTGAGGTTGAGGAGAACCATGGCAACGATCTCCGTTGAAAATCCGGCCGCGACGGCAACGAAGCGGATGCTGTCGCTGGATGTGCTGCGCGGGCTGACGATTGCGTTCATGATCATGGTGAACAACAACGGCGGGCACGCGTGGTGGCCGTTCGAGCATGCGGACTGGAACGGGTGGACGCCGACCGACATGGTGTTCCCGACGTTCCTGTTTGTGGTGGGGGTGGCCATCGTGTTCTCGACCGAGTCACGGCTGGATCGGGGCGAAGCGACGGGCGTGCTGGTGGGACATATCTTCCGCCGATTCGCGATCCTGTTTGGGCTGGGGTTGTTCCTGGCGCTGTTCCCGCTGTTTCACTGGTCGCATCTGCGGGTGTGGGGCGTGCTGCAACGGATCGCCTTGTGCTACCTGGCGTGCAGCCTGCTGTATGTGGGGACGCGGAAGGCTTCCAACAAGGCAGTGGTGTACGCGAGCCTGGTAGCCGTGCTGCTGGTGGGCTATTGGGCGATGATGCGGTTTGTCCCGGTGCCCGGGTACGGCCTGCCGGGGCGGGATGTTCCATTCCTCGACAAGGACGGGAACCTGGTGGCATGGCTGGACCGGACGATGCACATTGGGAGGCTCTATGAGACGACGCGCGATCCGGAGGGGCTGCTGAGCACGTTTCCGGCAATTGGGACGGCGTTGCTGGGGATGCTGGCGGCTCTGTGGCTGCGAACGCGGCGGACGCTGGAGCAGCGATGCGCAGGGCTGCTGGGTGGGGGAGCGGCACTGATCGTGCTGGGGCTGCTGTGGAATCCCTGGTTCCCGATCAACAAGAAGTTGTGGACGAGCTCGTTCGTGCTGTTCATGGCGGGGTGCTCGGCGGTGATCTGGGCGCTGTTCATGTGGCTGATCGAGATCAAAGGCTGCCGCAAGGGATGGGGGTTCCTGCTGGTGTTTGGGATGAACGCGATCGCCAGCTATGTGTTGTCGGATTTGCTGGTCGCGCCGTTGTGGGCGATTCACATGGGACCTCACGTGAGTCTGGGGCAATGGATCTACGCGCGAAGCTTTGCGCATATCCACCCGGCGGGGCTGGGGTCGCTGACGTATTCGATCGCATTCACGCTGGCGTGCTGGTTGGTGATGCTGGTGTTCTATCGGAAGAGGATCTTTATTAAGGTCTAGCCAGTAGCCAATAGGCAACAGGCAAACGGTCGCTGGCTGCTTTTCTTCGTCTCGTCGTTGCGCCGGGAATGCAATAGACTGGCGTCACATGGGAAGGCTGCTGCGCAAATTTGAAGTTGCGGTTTTCCGCCTGGTGCGCCGCGACCCACCGGTCGGCTTTGTGCACCGCGGGGCTTTCTGGCTGTTTGTCGGCTATCTGGCGCTGTCTCTGCCTGGGTGGCTGCCTGGGACGGTGGGGAGATTCTTCAGCGATCTGGCGACGCTGGACTTCTTCCTGCTGCTGATCATCTGCGTGCCGCTGCTGTGGCGGTTCATCTTCCTGCGACTGCTGTGGAAGGTGCGCAACCGGCTGATCGTGACGTATCTGCTGATGGGACTAACGCCTGTAGTTCTTTTTGTGACGCTGGCGCTGATCCTGCTGTATGTGTTTGCGGGGCAGTTCGCGATTTTCGCAGCGACGAGTGTGGTGCACGATGAGCTGGACCGCATTGCATCGATGAATCGCAGCCTGAGCATGCACATGGTGCATGTATTCGATGAGAATCCACGAGTGCGGACAGTGGAAGTGCCGCCGGAGGCGATTCGTCCAACGCAAAGTGAATATAAGGGGATGACGGTCGCGGTGTATCTGGACGGCAGGCAGGTTCCCCTGACACCGACCGAATGGGAATCGAAGGATCCGCCGGTGGTGCCGGGGTGGCTGCACGGGAACTTTACGAACATGACGTTCGACCGCGGACGGTTATGGCTGCGCGCCGCCGATGAGCAGGTGATGAACGGGCATCGGACGGTGGTGATCTCCAGCGTTCCTCTGGAGAAAGAGAATGTGGAGGCGATCGCGCAGGGGCTGGGCACCTTGTCGATTTACCCGGGAGTGAATTTCGCAGAGCTGCAACAGGAAGGGCAGGCTGCGCCGAAGGGGGGGTTCGAGTACAAGGTTGCGCGGCCCGATCAGTCTCCTGCACATGTGGAAGTGAACGGAGAGGACATCACGCAGGCGCGGAAGCGAGCTGTGATTGCCGGGACCCTGCCGGCAGCATTGCACTTTTACGATGTGCCGGTGGGATTTTTGGCGCCGCTGACCACCATTGAATGGTCGAGCGGACAGGAAACCAAAGTCTATACAGACGTGACGTCGCGGCCGTCGCTGCTCTATCGGCGCCTGTTTATCACCTCTCTTGGGGTTGGCGATGTGATTCGCGAGGTGCTGATCGTGATCGCGATCACGTTCGGGGTTCTGGAATTGCTGGCATTTTTGGCGGCGGTGCGGCTGAATCGGACGATTACGAAATCGGTGCACGATTTATACGAGGCGACGCTGGCGATAGATGGCGGGAATCTTGAACACCGAATCCAGGTAAAGCGGCGCGATCAGCTGGGGGCGCTGAGCCGGTCGTTCAACAGCATGGCCGCGTCGCTGGCGCGGCTGCTGGTGGAGCAGCGCGAAAAGGAGCGGCTGCAGAACGAACTGACGATTGCCCAGGAAGTGCAGGCGAATCTGTTTCCGCATGGGCGAATCGCGTTGCCGATGCTGGAACTGCACGGGGTTTGTTTGCCGGCGCGGACGGTGAGCGGCGATTACTACGACTTTTTGCTGTTCGGAAATACGGGCCTGGGCATGGCGCTGGGGGATATCAGCGGGAAGGGAATTTCCGCGGCGCTGCTGATGGCGACCCTGCATTCTGCGGTGCGGGCTTATCGATTTGCCGGCGAGGAGCTGGTTACGGAAGGCGCGATGGCGATGGCGAATCCGCGAACCCGGCGGGTGGGCGAGCAGGAAGTGGAGTGCGCCGAGTTATTTGAAGAGCCTGCAAAGATTCTGTCGCTGCTGAACCGGCATTTGTATCGCAGCACGCAGCCGGAGAAGTACGCAACGCTGTTCCTGGCGCACTATGACGGGTTGAGCCGGAGGCTGGTGTATTCGAATGGCGGACATTTGCCACCGTTACTGTTACGTGCCAACGATACGGTGACGCGGCTGGACTGCGGCGGTTCGGTGGTGGGGCTGCTGGATGACCTGGAGTGGGAGCAGGCCACGGTGCACCTGGGCGTGGGCGACATTCTGATTGCTTACAGCGACGGGGTGACGGAGCCGGAGAACGATTTCGGGGAATTCGGGGAAGGGCAGCTGCTGGAAGTGGTGCGGGCGCATCGTCACCTGAGTCTGGAGGCCATCTCCGAGCAGGTGATCCGGACGCTGAAGAGCTGGATCGGGGCACAGGAGCAGCCGGACGACGTGACGCTGGTGCTGGCGCGGCAGAGATAAAGCAGCGTACAGCGTTCAGTTGTCAGCGTTCAGGAGGCGCTCGGCGATCCCCGTTCGGCGTTCCGACAGAGGCCAGCCTGGAGGATCAGTTAGGGATCGCTGCTTCGGCGCCGTGGCGTTCGGCGGAGACGTAGGCCGCGTAGATGGTGGCCATGGTGTCGCGGGCGAGTTCGGCATTGGATTGTGGCTCGCGACCGGCGGCGATGCTCTCGACGAAATCCTGAAACTCCTGCGGGTAGCCGTGCTGCCAGGCTTCATCGGGAGCGGGATGGCTCCAGCCGAGTTTGGTTTCGATCTTTTCGGTGAGGTAAACGTCGCGGAAGTTGTCGGGCGAGGGGTTGAAGGTGGTGAGCGCGTCGATCGGGTTGAGGTGGCATTGGGTGCGGTGGTTGTTGGCCATGACCTCGAGCCAGTTGGCGACACCGCCGAGGACGAGTTCTGAAGCGAAGATGTCGGCGACAGAGCCGTCGGTGAAGACGACGTGCATCTGGCCGTAGTCTTCGATGTCCTGATAACCAGTGCGCAGGAAGCCCTCGTTGCGAAAGTTCTGGAGACGGGTGATTTCGTGGGTGCGAGCGCTGACCGTGGCAGGACGGATGGGCTTGCCGTCGCGCGCGACGCCTTCGGCGCGTTTGAGGAAGAGTGCGGCGCTCAAGGGGTGGCAGCTTTTGCCGACGAGGGAACCGCCGCCGGAAAAGCGCCAGATGCCGTAGTAGGGGGAATGCGAGCCGGAGTGAGACTGGTTGCCGAGGATCCAGAGGATTTGTGCGCCGGATTTCGTAACAATGTCGGTTTCTTTTTGGATGGCCGGGGCGTAGATCCAGTTCTCGGCATAACAAATGGTCTTAC
>DASZYN010000616.1:0-6336 GCA_035545435.1 Acidobacteriaceae bacterium
AGCGACCCAGGATGAGCCCCGAGGGCGCTCTCCGAGCCACCCGTCCCGGCGATCTGAATCATGATGATCTCGATGGGTACCCACCATGGCTTGCCGAGTGGTTGAAGGCATGCTTGCCCGATGACATGGATGCACAGAAGCGGATGCTGCTAGCTGTTCAGGACACCGCGATCCAATTACGCATTTGGCACAGGTAAGATCCGGGTGGGAGCCGGTGTCCAGAATTCGGTTCAGGAAAGCCATGACTTTGGAAGCCATATCGCGCCTGGTACCGAGAACCATGAGGAGACGGGCTTCTTTTTCCTCGTGGACGGATGTAACTGGGACCGTCCCCTCACCAGCGACAGAATATCGGGAAGATTGTTGAGACGGAGGGATGGACACACTGATCGATATTCGCCGGCGTCTCCGATATGGCGGTCCTTATGCACAGATTGAAGTACAACGGAACACAACCTGGACCGCCACCTATTCGTTGGGTAACTTGTTGCGAATGTAAACCATCATCGAGCTGCAGAGTGGATCGATCCCGGACTGCAGATCGGCCGACCATTCGTGGCACATCACCACGATTTCGCTGCTCTTGTCGTAACGGATACTGTCGGAGGCGGAAACGACGCTCTGCTGATAGAAGCCGTCCAGGGTGCCGTACTTTCCGGCTACGTCCGCAGTGACCGCAAATCGATTGGCCCAGGCCAGGCCGATTCGCCACGAAATACCGACGAATGGGCCTACGGCCTGCTGGGACTGAGGGTCGGTCAGGTTGCCGTTGTAGCAGAGGGCCATCGCACCTTCGGTTCCATTCCCAAAGTCGAAGGCCCACGTCCCGACGCCGCAGAGACCGACGCTGGGGTCGAGAGGATGAGAGCGGGCAGCGGGTATCACGTGCGTGGTCAGCGTGGACCCTTTCAGGTCGGAGACCGCAGGGTAGCCCTTTTGGTATCCGTGAACCAGGGCAGGCATTTCGACCAGGCTCAGCGGCGTTGGAAGGGCATTCAGGATTACCACCCAAAAGCCAAAGCCGCTTGGATCGGTCGGATCATCGGGATCCGCCAGGATCGCCGTATAGAAATCGACCGGCATGACCTTTGTGCCATCCCCCAGAGTGGAGTAGCCCAGCTGAGCGGCGACAATCAGATGATCGACGACCGGTCCATGGGCGAGGGTTACGGGAATCGCTATGCCTGTCTTGTCCTGAACGGGAAGGGCCACGTGCGTCTCCTTACTGGATGTCGGAAAGGACCGATGCATCAGGGATGTTGATGACCTGGCCAGCGATCAGATTTTGGGCAGGGCTCTTCAGAGTGTCGCTGTTAAATTTGTAGATTTTGTCCGCCAGAACTGCGTCTCCGCCGGCGATGCTGAGCAGCGTATCGCCAGCCTTTACGGTGTACGGCGTGAACTGCACGCTGGCCCTGGCCCTCTTCCATAACTGGATCACTTTGCCGAAGTCGGTGATGTCGCGCTCGTTGATTCCCGACAATGCAAAATGGTCCATCGAGGTCTCCCACTCGTAAGCCAGCGCAGCACCCGATCGGCAAAACCACTGGCAACCGGCAAATTCGCGTGACATGGGGGGACGCGTGTGCAGGTTAGGGAGCTTGAGAACCATCCCTGGCAGGAGGAAGGTAGCGTCATCGTAGGTCTTGTCAAGCTGCCACCAGCTTGCCTGGGCTATCTGGTAGCCTCCGCCGCTGGTCATCCGGCCGTAGTCTACGAACACGTCGAAGTTCATGAAGAACAGATCGTCGGCTGTGAGCCGAGAGTACGTCTTACGCGATTGAGTGGAGGCAATACTGGTGAGCGTGTCGCCGGCGGCTACTGTGTATTCCACATAGGGCCGACCCACCGCGGTATCGACGACCCAAAAGGGTCCGAGATCCTTTCCGGAACCATCGTAGTTTCCTCTTGGAATCTGGGGAGCCACCCACATCTGATCGAGACGCGCGCGTATGTTGTCGATGGTGGCCTTCCAGTGCTGTGCCATGTCGACCTGGAGGCCGGTGGTGGCCGGCGCTGTCGCAGTGGCCGGCGTTCCCTCTGCATACCCGACTAAAGTGTTCACCGTTTCGATCAGCCTGGGGACGCCGGACTCCTCTCTCTGGATCCAGTCGTGCCAATCGGGAAGCGGATTCTTTCCGTTCGGGTTGGGATCGGGCACATCCGCCGGTTTCCAGGCGGGGTGTTGGTGGTTTGGGTCCAGCTTTTCATACTTAGCCAGAGCGACCTGATACTTCGCATACTCCAGGTAGGGATACATCAACTTCGCGCGCCGCCAGGCCACCGACGCCTTCAGGTACGCAATCATGGCGCTGCCGATCACCGCATACAGTCCGATAGTTTTGGTGTAATGCTCGGCCACCTGGAGAGGCGTCAGATCCTTGTCGACGGTGGCATCCGTGGTGATGTAGAGCCTGGCATTGTCGAGAACATCGAAGGGATATTCCTTCGACTTTGCTGTACGAAAATAGGCGTCGAGTTCATCCTCCGATTCCGGATCGGTATCGATCGTCATCTGCTGGAACTGCTTCAGGTATCCCCAATAGATGCTGCTGGCATGCAGGACCGCATCCGTATGTACCTTCAGTTGCAGCAGCCACATCGCGTCCGTGATTTCGCTCTTCAGGTCGTCCAGCGCCGAACTGAGGTAGGCATCGTCGACGGGAGACATCTGGGTGGGCGCCTGTGCCGCGGGCCAGACCATGTCGAGGAAGAACTGGGCCGCTCCAATCACGAACGCCAACTCGGGCGCTTCACAGGCGAACGCGCCGAGGATGGCGGTGTTGGCCGCCATTCCCATCAGTTTTTCCGAATCAGGCATACGGCACTTCCTTTCCGGACTGGTGAGAAACAATTACGAGGGCGGATAAGCCTTCAGCGCCATGCGGACCATCAGATTGAGCTGCCAGTAGCGAGCGGCAAACTGAGGCGCGCCGTTGCCAATCGCGGAGGCGACCATCTTCGCGCATATCGTTTGCAGGTCAGCCCAACTGCCGCCGCTCCACTGGTCGTAGTTGGTGTTGAAGTCATAGTCCGGCTCGGGGCCGACGCTTCCGAAGGTGCGGGTGATGACCGCCAGCATCTGCGTGATGGCGATGAACTGCTCGGGCGGCGGATCGGACGAGGCCGGTATCACGTTCGCCGCGTAGTTCTTCCAGAAATCAGCGTCGGTCATCTTGCCAAGGGCCTGGGGGACCTGGGTCAGGGCGTCGGTCAGGCTGGAATCGAACACGACCACCGCGACGTTGGACTGGTAGCCCTTGCTGTCGGTGAAACAGAAGCGGGCTGGGGTGGGTGGGTAGGAGAGGTTGGGATCGCTCTGAAAGACGATCAGATCGTTGTCGTCCACCATCCAGATACCTTCGCCGACAACGCACATCGATTTGCTGTCGTTGCGCAGGTAGGCCTGGGGTTGGGGATTGCCCTGGAGAATGTCCTGCAATCCCATCAGCTTCACGGTTCCTTTTGCGATTCCGAAGGCGGCCGAGCATCCTGTGAGGACTTCGGCAGCGGCGAATTTGCCGTAGCGAGGGTCGGCAGAAGAGAGGAAATTACCGGCTCGGGGCATCATGCGGGCCAACGGGGCGTAGTCCACCGTCATGGTTGCTTCGTTGGACTTGAGACCGTTCTGATCGACGACGCGGTATTTCATCGAGTAGCCCTGCGTCAGGGCCAAACCCACTTCGGGCTGGAACACGACGGCAGGCGGCGTTCCGGTGGATTCAAGGGACCAGCGGCCCTGCTTCGGCACCGTGACGTCGCTGGTGCCGTTGGCGAACTCGATGGATTTGAAACCAGCCGGAATCTGGCAGCGCTTCAGGAAGTCCACCTTGACGGTCTGCGGCGCATCGGTCATCCAGACGGTAAAATCCCATGCCGCGGGTGGGGCGGAGAAGGCTGCCAATGTCATGTTCATGGCCGGTGGAGGATCAAAGAAGACGCCGCTCACCGTTCCGTTATCTCCGGCGCTGTTGCGAATGCGGATATGCACATGGCCCATCATTTTCCATACGAGCCAGATGCCGTTGCCGAAGGACGAGAGCTTCTGGGTGTCCAGAACAAAACCGCTGGGGTCGAGCACGTCGACGGTCTGAACGATTCCGGAGTTGTCCCAGTCCAGGCAGTAGATGGCGACCTGGTGGACGGCAGTGTCGGAGAAGGGCAGGTCGATCAGCAGCGAGTCCGAACCGCCTCTGGCGTCGGCATACCAGGTTCCTGCGATATGATCGGCCGGCTTCGAGCTCTTCTCGAGCGCGCGGACTTCGCTGGTCGATGCAGCCTGGACAAAGGGAGTTTGCGGCGGACCGGAGGAGGCGGCGTAAATCGAGGGCGTGACGTAGCTGGGGTTTTTGGTCTGATCGCCGGCGATCGTGTAGCCGTCAGCGCCGTAGACACCCGGCCAGGTTCCCTGGCTTTTGGTATCAGACTTGGCGAAGGCGGCGCTCACCACCGGTCCACCGAAGAAAATGCCGCTTAAAGTGGCGTTCCCCGCCGCATTCGATATCTGCAATTGAACATGGCCGCTGATGTTGCATACGAGATAGAGGCCGCCGGTCAGGGTTGCTGGCAGCGTCTGTGTCGCCAGCTTTGTGCCTTTGGCGTCCAGAGCGTCGACGGTTTGCCCGCCGGCCTTCGGATCGTAATCGGCGAAATAGAGTGCGACCTGATGGACTGTTGTGCTGTCGCTGCAGGCCAGATCGATCGTGACTGGTGAAGTGGCGGACCAGGCGGCCGCAATGTTTTTTGTCGGATCGGAGGCCTTTACCAGCGGGATGCCGGTCGTTGTGCTGCTGAGAGAAGACACGGTTTGGGTAGAGAGGGTGGGCGTGACGTAGCTGGGATTCGACGTCTTGTCGCCGGCGATCAGGTAGCCGTCAGCGCCATAGACGTGGAGCCAGTCGCCCTGCGTCTTCGCATCGTTGGGCAGGAATTCGGCGGTGCCCGTGGGTTGGGGCGGATTGACGACCGCGGGCACCGTGACCGTGATGGTGGCGGAGTTGGCGGAGGCCGCGCCCCAGGTCGTGACCCTTTCATATTGAGCCGTGGCCGTTGTCCCGGTCATGGCGTCTGGCGTGTAATTGACGATCTTAGGGTCGGCGTCGTTGACCCAGGTTCCCCCGGTCGACTTCTGTATCTTGATCGTGCCGGCAAAATTGCTGTAGTACATCGACATATCGATGGGGAGCTTGCTGGTCCGGTCGTTTGCCGTTACGTTGATGTCGACTGCCGGGCTCGGAGTGAAGTTGACGGTCAGCGTTCTCGCATCGGACTTGACCTTGCTTCCCTGGATCGTGGCCTCGAGAACATATTGAACAGAGATCGAGGAGAAGGCGCCCACCTGCCCTTTGTCAGGGGTAAACAGAGCGTGGATCGACGGCGTCATGCTCCAGCTGCCTCCCGAACCCTGAGCGGGCGGCGGCGTGAACGTTGGCGTGGAGAAGGTGATGTTATCGACCATCATCAGTTTATTGAGCGATGGAAGATCGACGTCCACAGTCGCATCGAGGTCTTTTTTGGTCACCGTCTGATCGCTGGTATCCAGCTTGCCTGGGCCTGAACCGGTTGTCCCCGTGCCGGAATCGGACTTCTTCGTGGCTCCGCCGAATACGTAGGCCCACAACAATGTCCCAACGGTACCGAGGACAATCGCAACGGCAGAGATGGCAATCACAGCCTTACAGCAGATGCTGCAACCCTGCTGATCGTTCTGGCTGGCTGACTCGGAGGCGTCATCATCGATGTTGCTGGCGCCAGGTTGATCCTTTGGGACTACCGTGGTCTGCGACTGCGTCGTCGGCGTCGTTGCGGTTCCCTGCTCGGGTTGGGAAGGGCCATCGAGGGGCTGATCCATTCCTTCGTAAATGCCCGGTTGAGCAGCCGATTTGTTCGGATTTGCCGGCAGGACGTCGTAGTTCTGCGGCGGATTGCCACCAGCCACCGCCGCCTGGAACTGGCTGTTCTCGTTCGTGATTGCCTGCTGGCCACTTTGACCGGCCCGGGCGTCGACAACTACTCGCCCCAGCGCCGAATTGGAACTGGCCTGGCTCGCGACGGGGCGCAATTCAACACCGTCTCCATCGTCGTCGTCATCGCCTGATCTGGGATCGGTCTTCGGCCCCGGAAACATGTTGGCGATGGGCGCGCGGACTGGTTTGGGCGCCCGGCCTGGCGGGGGAGCCGCCTGGGTCAGATCGTCCTGCACGGGACCGAAGAGCAATCCCTGCGCGCCTCGCCCAACGGGGAACTGCAGTTCGATCAGGCCTGCATCCTGAGCCTGTAACTCGGACTGGAATCCGGCAAAGATCGCCCGCGCGATCTTGTCAGGGTCCACATTCG
>DASZYN010000617.1:0-1893 GCA_035545435.1 Acidobacteriaceae bacterium
GCCACCTCTGCTTCCGCTTGTCGTTCCGCAACCGCTCAGTCCAAGAGTCAACAACGACAGCGAGAAACAAAATAGAAAAATGTGCAAAAACTTGTCGCGCAACGGTCTCTCCAGACTCCTGTTGAAGTCAGCCAGCTTGGATGCGCAACTTCCGCTTTGCGTTTTCCGTGCTCAACTTCCCTTTCCCTAAGCCATTGCAAATTCATTGGCCTCAATACCGTTGAATCCGGCATAATGGCACGGCACCCCCACGCAGCGGCCTGTCATCTCTTCGCACCTCCTCGGCTGACAGCCTCCATCCCCGGTTCCTGATCTGTCCCCTCGGCGGGCCTGCGCAGGAGGTGCGCCTTGCGTTACATCCATGCAATCAGGGAGTTTCTTATGAACGAGCATCCGACCCCGGAACACATCCTCCAGACCGGCCTTGGCTTCTGGCCCTCCAAAGTTCTGCTCAGCGCGATTGAAATGGGCGTCTTCACCGAGCTGGCCCACGGTCCCGAACCCCTCGAAACGCTGCGCGGCCGCCTCGGACTCCACGTCCGCTCCGCCCACGATTTCCTCGACACGCTCGTGGCCCTCGGCTTCCTTGAGCGCCGGAACGGCACATACGCCAACACGCCCGCTACCGATCTCTTCCTCGATCGCAAAAAGCCTTCCTACATGGGCGGCATCCTCGAGATGGCCAACCACCGCCTGTACCCGTTCTGGGGACACCTCACCGAAGCCCTGCGCACCGGCAACCCGCAGAACGAGGCGCGGACCGGCGATACTCCAACGTTTGAAGCCCTCTACGCCGACCCCGCCCGTCTCAAGGAATTCCTCGCCGCGATGTCGGGCATCAGCCGCGGCGCCGCCATGGCCATCGCCGCAAAATTTCCCTGGTCGAAGTACAAAACCTTCTGCGACGTGGGCGCCGCGCAGGGCGACACTGCCTCTCAGATCGCCCTTGCCCATTCTCATCTCAACGGGCTCGGCTTTGATCTGCCCGAAGTCGGTCCCATCTTCGAGGAATACGTCGAAGCCCTCGGCCTTTCGCAGCGTCTCCGCTTCGAACCCGGGAGCTTCTTCGACTCTCCATTGCCCAAAGCCGACGTCATTGTCATGGGCCACATCCTCCACGACTGGGACCTCGAAACCAAGCGCATGCTCATCCGCAAAGCGTGGGAAGCCCTGCCCGAGGGCGGCGCTTACATTGTCTACGAAGCCATCATCGACGACGACCGCAGCAAAAACGCCTTCGGCCTCATGATGAGCCTCAACATGCTCATTGAAACCCCCGGCGGATTCGACTACACCGGCGCCGACTGCCAGGGCTGGATGCGCGCTGCCGGCTTCCGCGAAAGCCGGGTCGAACACCTGGTCGGCCCGGATTCCATGGTCATCGGCATCAAGTAATCGGCATCAAGTAACAACAGTCAGCGAACAAGCCTCTGGGTGCCCCACGTCCCTCGAGTTGGGACGTGGCGCACCGACGCGAGCGCGCCGCTTTTCCGAACGCTGATCACTGCCTCACTGCCGTACCTTCACCTTCACTTCTCGACCGCCGTAGCTCACATCGTCGTCAGCCTGCGCCGACACCGCTTCTCCCACGCCATGCGCTTTTCCCACCAGCACAACGTGGAATTGCCGGGCCGCAGGCATCGCCGGATACGATCCCTCCCGTGCCCCGATCGTCAGTTCGCCGGTCGCGTCGTTCCAGTGCAGCGGGATCACTGCGTGTTGCCCTTTCTCGTACCCGTAGCCGTCTCCGGAGTCCTCATAGAAGTCGAAGCTGGCGTCGGCGCCGCGGTAAATCCTCAGTTCGATCGGACCATCCGGATTCTCGTTGGCGTACTCGATCTCCGGACCCATCGGCACAATCGATCCCGCCCGTACGTACAGCGGAATCCGATC
>DASZYN010000618.1:0-3067 GCA_035545435.1 Acidobacteriaceae bacterium
AAGACGCGCTGCATGACGAAATCGGAGGTCACTTCTTCGCCGGAGAGCAGCATCGCCGTCAGCTCTCCGCCCAGCACCTGCGGTGCGATCACCACGTCGGGTTGTGCCAGCCTTACCCGGCCCAGATGGCGTGCATCGTTCACCGCTGCAACAGTGCGCGCCTTGCCCGCCAGTTCGCGAACCGCGAGCACGCAGAAGGCGTTCTCGGAATCGTCGGCGAGCATCGCCAGAACCGCTTCAGCTTTGTGGGCTCCCGCTTCGCGCAACACATCGGTCATGCTGGGATCGCCCACCACCAGGTCAACATCCTTCACCTGGCCCTCCTCAGGCATCTCGCGCAAAAGCCGTGTGACTGGGCGGTTGCGCCGTGCCAACTCGCGCCAGGTGTTGACGGCGAGTGGGGTGTTTCCGACAACGACAAAATGATTTTCGCGCTTCATACGCCTCCCGCTGCGGTTCATGATGCGTTGCATGCTGCGCCCCACCAGCGGCGCGATGACCGCGGTGAGCGAAGTGGCGAAAACCGCGACGCCCAGGATCATGACCGAAAGCGCGAACAGGCGCGATTCACTCGTGGTGGGCACGATATCGCCGTAACCGACGGTGCTCATGGTCACCATTGCGTAGTAGAGCGCCGTGATCAGATCGTGAATGGGCGGCTTGAATTCTTTGCCGAGATAATAGCTGCCAAACGTGGCGTACAGCAGCAGCATGAGGACAGAGGTCAGCGCGAACAGCGTGCTCGCCGCCAGACTCGTCCGGTCGAAGCGCCGCCAGGCAAGAGCAAGGGCCAGAACTGTGAACGAAAAATAGGCCAGCAGTGCGTGAACATGCGTGTGCCCGGTGAGTGCCGTGTTCACATCCCCCAGGGCGGCCAGCAGCAGCGCGATCGTCCACGCCAGCCGTGAACGCCACAGCAGCGCCAGCCCCATCATGACCATGCCGCCGCCAATCAGCAGCGGAGGCAGCAGTAAGGGACTCAGGTGGATCTCGCCGTGCATCAACTGGTTGACGTACTGCCGCCACTCCGATGCGAAGCGCGCATGCAGCATCCACAGGCCGCCAGAGACGAGCAGGATGGCAAGAGGAAGATGCGGAAACCAAAGATGCCCGCGGGAAAGAAGATAGAACCGCTGCAGCTCGGCTCGAATGCGCTGAAGCGTGGCGCGGATCATTGGTGATCCGCTCTCCCCGGATCCGCAATTTCTGCCGGAACCGCCTGTGGAGCGACAAACGCCGGACCAGAGCGCAGCCACAACAACCCGCCCATCACCACCGCGCCGATGGAGAGCAGCTGCGCCAGCGTCAAAGCACCGCCGAGCAGAGGCTCGCGGCCCGGGTCGCCACGCAGAAACTCCAGAAAAAAGCGGATCACACCATAAAGAAAGAGCCAGGCTCCGGCAATTTCTCCATCGCGCCGGCTCCCCCGCCGCCAGCCCGCCCACATCAGCAACCCAAAGAGCCCGAGCGAGGCCATCGCATCGTAGATCTGCACCGGATGGAGCGTCACCCCGAGCGGCACGCGGTACCAGAGATAAGCCACCGGGCTACGATAGACCACCCCCCAGGGAAGATGCGTCGGCGTCCCCCACGCAGATCCAGCGCAGAACGATCCAATGCGGCTCAGGCAGAATGCAATTGCCACCGCAGGAGCCAGAACGTCTGCAGTTTTCAGCAGCGGCAATCCTTCAGCCAGCACATAAAGCCCACCGGCCAAAAAGCCGGCCAGCGCGCCGAGCAGAGCAAACCAGACATTCGGCAGGGTAAGAAGCCCCAGCAGCCAGAACGGATGGCTGCGAAACAGATGCGGGTGCATCATGATCATCAGCAGACGCCCCGCAAACAGTGCGGTGAGAATGACAATCAGGTCGAGATTCCAGACCTTCTCCGCGCCCAATCCTGCTCGCTTCGCCGCCACCACGGACACTGCAAGCGCCGCCAGCAGCGCCAGCGCCATGCAGACACCATAGGTGGGTACACCGATATGCCCGAAATGGAAGAGAAGAGGGTGCACGCGCAGATCAGCGTGGACTGAGAACGAGGACAAAGCCCGAACAAGCGGGTTTTGGCCCGCTGAGGAAGTAAAAGACCGACCCGCTGGGCCGTGGGGCGATGCGCTGGTGAACCCGTCCTAAGACGGTGGGAACTCTCCGCGGTTCTTTAGGCATTCCGGACTGGCGGACACTGCACACCGAACCGATTTGTCGAGTCGAGCTCCCTGTTCAATGAATGTAGGTTCATCCAGCGTTGACCGCCCTCACCTGCTTTGCAGGCCGGTCTCTTGAGTTGGATGCTAACGGCATCTCCTGCTGATTGGCAAGCCACCGAATGTGGACTTCTTCCTCGGTAGCTCCAAAGTGGGATTCCGCTCCGTTACGGTTCTGCCGCGATTCCCCCGAAGACAGCGGCTGTACGGCGCCACAAACCAACTAGTGGAGCGCGTACAGATTGCCGTCGGCGCTCCCCACATAGACCGTGTCGCCGGAGATCACCGGCGACGCATTGATCGTCCCCACCGTATGCGTTTTGCTGACGCCGATGATCATGTCGTCGTAGAAAGGGGAGGCGAAGACAGCCTCGTAGTTGGGCTTGCCGTCGGGTTTCGACAGCGGCGCCAGGTTTTTCTTCGAGCCCTCGGTCTGGAACGTCCACGCGACCTTCCAGGCCGCCAGATCGACCGCCACCAGCTTGCCGTCCTGCCCGCCGAGATAGAGCGTGTCACCCGCGATCGAGGGGGAGGCGAAGATCGGCCAGAAGAAATGCAGCGAGTCGATCGGGGTGCCGTCCGCCGCGTTCAGCACGTGGAGCAGGGCCGTGTCGGAGGTCGCAAAGTAGATTTTCTTGTTCCGCACGACCGGCGACGTGATGACCCACGAGCCCTTGTTATTGAACTTCCAGCGCAGATTCCCCGTCGCTGCGTCGAGCGCGTAGAGGTTGGAGTCGCGGCAACCGAAGTAGACCACGCCATCGGCGATCGTCGCCGAGGACTGGATGCCGACCTGGTTGTGATACTGCGGGTCCTCACCGGTTTTGAATCGCCACAGTTCCTTTCCCGTCGCCGCGTCCA
>DASZYN010000619.1:0-4071 GCA_035545435.1 Acidobacteriaceae bacterium
GATGTCATCGGCTACAACTACATGGATCCCGGCGCGCTCGCCTATCACCAGGCCCATCCGGATAAGCCCGTCATCGGCACCGAAACCGTCAGTGCCGTCGGGACGCGCGGGATCTACATTACCGATCCCGCCAAAGGCTACCTTGGTTCCTACGATCCTTACACCACCACCGGCCGCGCGTCGGCAGAAGGCTGGTGGCGTTTCTGCGAGGCCAACCCCTGGCTCGCCGGTGGCTTTGTGTGGACAGGTTTCGATTATCGCGGTGAGCCCTCGCCTTATCAGTGGCCGAACATCAGCTCGCAGTACGGCATCATCGATACCTGCGGATTTCCGAAAGACACTTACTACTACTACCAGTCCTGGTGGACCGATCGGCCCGTGCTCCATCTCTTCCCCCACTGGAACTGGCCCGGGTACGAAGGCAAAGAGATCGCTGTCTGGGTCCATTCCAATCTCGATCGCGTCGAGCTCTTCGTGAATGGCCGCAGCCTCGGCGCCCAGGAAGTAAAGAAAAACCAGCATGTCGCCTGGAACGTCCCGTATGCTGCCGGAGCCATTGAGGCGCGCGGCTACAAGGCAGACAAAGTCGTGATGACCACCCGCCGCGAAACCACCGGCCCAGCGGCAAAACTTGTCATGACCGCCGACCGCCAGGAGGCGAACGCCGACGGAGAAGACGTCGTCATGTTTGCCGTCGCCGTCCACGATGCCCAGGGCCGTGAGGTGCCCATCGCGGATAACGAAGTCGCCTTCCAGATTTCCGGTCCCGGCAAGCTCATCGGTGTTGGCAACGGCGACCCCACCGATCACGCACCAGACAAAGGAACTTCCCGCAAGGCCTTCTCCGGCCTCTGCATGGCCATTGTGCAGTCCACAAAGAAACCCGGGAGCATCACCGTCCAGGCCACCTCACCAGGACTTGTGCCGGCCACGGTTACAATTTCCACGCGGAAAGTCTCGCTGCGCCCTCAGGTCGCTGTCTGGGAGCGCGAAGTCCCCAAAGGCTCGGGAGTCACCGGGCTCTGGCGTCCGGCGCCGGAGGCAGGGGCCGCCAACGAGATGGTTGCCCTCTTCGTCGGCAACGATTCCACCCTCTTCACCCTGCGCCAAAGCGGCAACAGCCTTACGGGAAGCGTTGAAGGCGGTGGCGGCGGATTTTTCAGCGGTAACGAACTCCCGGTTCCCATCGAAGACGCCAAGATTGACGGCAGCAGTATTTCCTTCAAAGCGGGCACCAGCACCTATACCGGCACCATCAGCGGCGATCGCATCAAGCTCGACCGCAAGATCCAGCTACCGTTCCGCAGAGGTCAGCCCGTCGAAGCGACAGGGCCGCGGCCGGCGATTGGCCCGCCTCCCGACGGATCGGATCCTTCGTTCAACCGCAGGCGCATGCCCGACAGCATCCCGGTCGTGCTGCAACGCGTGGAGCGCTGAAGGCGAAACCGCGGGCCATGGGCACACAACCAGAGAACTCGAATAGCGCCGGGCAAAATCGCAGTCCGTCGGAGGCAGCGCCACCTCTCAGATAGAATTCGCTTCGATGGCCCCACCGCCTGAGGACGGCGAAATTTCCCACAACACGAAACTCACGCCGAAGCTCGGCCTCTTCGATTCCACCATGATGGTCATGGGCGGCATCGTCGGAGCCGGTGTCTTCATGAACCCCTATGTTGTCGCCCAGCGCTTGCACTCTCCCGTCCTGATCCTGTCTGTCTGGGTTGCCGGCGGCATCATCGCGATCCTCGGCTCCTTCATCTATGCGGAGCTCGGAGCCCGCATTCCAGAGGTCGGCGGCCAATACGAATATCTCCGCCAGTCGCTCCATCCCGTTTTCGGATTTCTTTACGGATGGGCTCTCCTCCTCGTTATTCAGACCGGTGGCATGGCCGCTGTCACCGTCACCTTTGCCCGCTACTTCCTCGAACTCACCGGCATGCCCGTTTCCGAGCACCGCGTCGTTGTCGTCACCCTGGCCCTGCTCACCGGCGTGAACTGCCTGGGAGTCAAACCCGGCGGTCGATTCCAGAGCATTCTGATGGTGCTTAAGATTGCCGCCATTGCCGCTCTCGTGGGCGCCGGACTCTTTCTGGTTCGCGCGCCCAAGCCGATGCTGCACCCAATCCTCGATCGTCCCCTCAGTTTCGACCTGCTGACGGCGCTGGGTGCGGCGATGGTCCCCGTGCTCTTTTCCTACGGCGGCTGGCAGACCACCAACTTCATCGCCGGCGAGATTCGCGACGCGCGCAGGAATCTCGGCCGCGCGCTGCTGATCGGAGTCGCGGCCGTGGTCGTTCTCTACATCTCAGTCAACTTCGTCTGCCTCCGCACCCTGGGAGTTACGGACCTGGCCGCCACCAGCGTTCCCGCCAGTTCTGTGATGCAGATCGTCGCCGGCCAGCGTGGAGCGCGTCTCATCGCCCTCGGCATTGCAGTTTCGACCATCGGGTTTCTCAGTCAGTCCGTTCTCACCGGGCCGCGCGTCTATTTCGCCATGGCCGAAGACGGCCTCTTTTTTCGCGCGGTCGCTTACGTCACCCGCAAAACCCAGGTGCCTGTCGTTGCCATTGTGCTGCAAAGCGTCTGGGCAGCCGTGATCGCGCTCAGCGGAAAATACGAGCAAATCCTGAATTTCCAGGCGCCGATTGATTTCACTTTCTTCGGCCTCAGCGCGACCTGCCTGTTTGTCCTGCGTCGGCGCGAACGGAGCCAGCCCACCAGCGATCCCGGTTTTCGCGTTCCTGGTCATCCGTATACCACTCTCATCTTTGTCCTGTCGTGCTGGCTGATCGTCGCCAACGTGCTTTGGAAGTATCCTCGCAACAGCTCCATCGGATTTGTCATCGTCCTGATCGGATTACCGGTGTACGCGCTCTGGCGGCGCCGGCCCAGGGAGGCATCAGAATGACGGACGCGCGCGCCGTGTCATCCACCTATCTCGAATGGGCGAAGCTCTGCTCGCGTGCCAAATACAACCTGGCCACCAGCGGGATCATGAGCTACCCGCTCGCCGAGCTGCACATTTCTGCGCAGAATCTCGAAATCAACGGGCCCGACGCCTATGGCTATGTGCCGCTCGTGGAACGCCTGGCGCGCAAGTGCGGCGTCGCTCCGAACTGCGTCGTTACCGCCGCGGGCACGTCGATGGCGAATCATCTCGCCATGGCCGCTCTCATCCAGCCGGGCGACGATGTGCTGATTGAGCAGCCGAGTTACGGACCCATCCTCGACGTAGCCTCCTATCTGGGCGCCAACATTTTGCGCTGCGAACGCCGCGCCGAGCATGACTTTCAGGTGGATCCCAGCGACGTTGCGCGGCACATCACTCCAAAGACGCGCTTGATCTGTCTAACCAACTTGCACAATCCCTCCGGCGCCATGCTCAGCGACGAAACTCTGACCCGGATCGGTCAGATCGCCGAGAAGTCCGGTGCACAGGTGCTGGTCGACGAGGTTTATCTCGACATGGTGTACGACCAGCCAGTGCGCTCGTCATTCCACCTCGGCGGCAACTTCGTCGTCACCAACAGCCTGACCAAGGCCTACGGCGTCAGCGGCCTGCGTTGCGGCTGGATCCTGGCGCAACCCGGCCTTGCCAAGCGCATGTGGAGGCTCAACGACCTCTTCGCGGCCACACCCGTGCACCCTGGCGAGATGCTGAGCGTAGAGGCCCTCGACCAGCTCGACAAGATCGATGCGCGGGCCCGCGCAATTCTCGACACCAACCGCAAAGCCCTCGACGCCTTCTTCAGCGGTCGCAGCGATCTCAACGGTTTCCGCAGTTCCTGGGGCACAGTCACATTTCCGCGCCTGAAGAACGGCCGCGTCGACGAGTTCTGCGAATTCCTGCGCACCCGCTACGAAACCAGCGTGGTTCCGGGACGTTTTTTCGAATTGGCGGACTATTTCCGCATCGGCATCGGCGGAGACACCGCCATGACGGCCGAGGCATTGAAACGTCTGGCCGCCGCGCTGGACGAATGGGGAACGAACCGCGCATGAATCAGGCGCCTCGCGTACGCATCGGCATCGACTGGGGCGGAACCAAAATTGAAGCACTCGCGATGGACG
>DASZYN010000620.1:0-11521 GCA_035545435.1 Acidobacteriaceae bacterium
GACGTTGTCCTTCGGATGAGCGCGAACGAAAAGTGGTGGAATCTTCATGAATGCGATTGCTTCCTGATTGTTCTACCTCACAAGGGGCATGCGCAAATCTCCTCGCTCTACCGGGATGCGGTACGAACCACCGGGTTCCGGTCTGCTAATTTCCAGCTGCTTTCCTCTATAGTTGGAAGGCAGCCGCACCAGACCCCAGGCTGGCGCGGACGTTTTAACAGCATGTCCAGAGCAGCCATGACACCGCAGCAGATGGCCCAGCGCGTTGGCGAAGGCCTACTCTCCTTTCCTGTCACCCATTTCAACGAGCAATACAACTTTGCTGAGCAGCCCTACCGCCAGCATCTGGCGTGGCTCCTTGACCATTGTCCAGCCGCCCTGTTCGCCGCTGGTGGCACCGGCGAATTCTTCTCCCTTGCGCACGACGAATTTATGCGCGTGGTTTCGGCGGCCGTCTCCGAGGTCGCTGGCAAAGTGCCGGTAATCGCCGGATGCGGGTGCGGAACCCGCGCCGCGATCGAGTTCGCTCAAGCCGGCCAAAAAGCGGGCGCCGACGGAATCCTGCTCTTCCCGCCCTATCTCGTCCATGCCGAACCCGCCGGCCTTGTCGCCCACGCCAAAGCTGTCTGCGACTCCACACGTCTCGGCGTTATTTTCTACAACCGCGACAACGCTATCCTCGACGAATCCGCCCTGGAAGAGCTCTGCCAGTCCTGCCCCAACCTGGTCGGATTCAAAGATGGGGTCGGCGACCTTGAGTTGATGACCCGTATTCATGCACGTCTCGGCGATCGTCTCGTCTACATCGGTGGCCTGCCTACTGCAGAGACATTTGCGCTTCCCTACCTGGAACTCGGGGTCACTACCTACTCTTCGGCGATCTTCAACTTCCTCCCGAAATTCGCGCAGGACTTTTACGCCGCCGTTCGTCGCCGCGACCACGCAGCCGTCTTATCCGGCCTGCGTGACTTCGTTCTGCCGTATATCTCCATTCGACGGCGCCGCAAAGGCTACGCCGTATCCATCGTCAAGGCAGGCCTAAAAGCGGTCGGCCGTGACGCTGGTCCTGTTCGTCCACCGCTCGTCGAACTCAGTGCCGGCGAGACGGACGAGCTCAAAAAGCTCATCGCGGGACGCAACTGACCAGGCGTATGCCGCCCAGGAACACCACGCACGTCCGGTACGTTATCGTGCTGGTGCTCTTCATTGCCAGCACATTCAGCTACGGCGATCGTGTCGTGCTCTCCATCGCCGCCGACGCTCTCAGCCACGACCTGCGTCTCGATCCCGTCCATCTCGGCTACCTCTTCTCCGGTTTTGGCTGGGCCTACGCTCTCGCACAACTTCCCGCCGGCGGACTCCTCGACCGCTTCGGCTCGAAAAGCGTCTATGGCATCAGCATCTTTTGCTGGTCCCTCTGTGCGGTTCTCGCCGGATTCACCGGCTATCTCCCTGCCATCGCCGCGTTCTACACTCTCTTCGCACTGCGTCTCGTCGACGGTCTCGCCCAGGCTCCTGTCTTTCCCGGTAACGGACGCATCGTTGCCGCCTGGTTTCCCACTTCTGAACGAGGCCGCGCCTCGGCGCTCTTCAATGCGGCACAGTATTTTTCGCTTGTCTTCTTCGCGCCCATCATGGGATGGATCGTTCATCTTTGGGGTTGGAAACAGTGTTTTTGGTTTGCCGGCGCCGTCGGTCTCGTGCTCGGCGCGTTCTGGTATCGCTTTATCTATGGCGTGAAATCGCATCCCCGCATCAGCCAGCCTGAGATCGATCTCATCGAGCAGGGTGGAGGTCTCGCCTCGCTCGACGCTACCGGGCGCGCACGCGCCAACACACTTACCTGGTCCGCAGTGCGCTGGCTACTCAGCAAGCGCATGCTGGTCGGCATCTACATCGGCCAATACTGCATCACCACGCTAACCTGGTTCTTCCTCACCTGGTTTCCTGTCTATCTCAGCCGCGCGCGGCACATCCCCATCGTGAAGGTAGGATTTCTCGCTGCGCTCCCCGCACTTTGCGGTTTCATCGGCGGCATTCTTGGCGGCGTGGCTTCCGACGAACTCCTCCGCACGGGGCGCAGTCTCAGCTTCGCGCGCAAACTCCCCATCGTCGCCGGCATGCTGCTGGCCATGTCGATGGTCGCGTGCAATTACGTCAGCACTCGGACCGCCGTCATTGTCATCATGTCGCTCGCCTTTTTCGGCAAGGGCTTCGGCGCGCTCGGGTGGACCGTCATCTCTGATACGTCGCCAAAGACACTGGTTGGAATCAATGGCGGCCTCTTCAATCTCGTCGGCAACCTAGCCGGCGTCACCACGCCCATCGTCATCGGCTATATCGTCGGCCGCACTGGATCTTTTCGCGGCGCTCTGATCTTCGTCGCAACCACGGCTCTGATGGCCATCGTCGCTTACCTGCCCGTTGTTGGCGAGATCAAACGACTCGAAACGCCACTCGGTCTCGTGCCCGGAGGCGCCCCTTGATCCCGGAAATCTCAGAGTGTGATACGCCACGCGTCACCTCGATGCGCGTTATCCCCGTTGCCGGATACGACAGCATGCTTCTCAACCTTTCCGGCGCCCACGCTCCCTGGTTCACCCGCAACCTCGTCATCCTCGAAGATAGCGCCGGGCACAAGGGCGCCGGCGAAGTCCCGGGCGGCGAATCAATCCGCGATGTTCTTGAGCGGTCCCAACCCCTGCTTCTCGACGCGTCGGTCGGCGCCTTCAGGCAAACCCTCGATTCCATCGGCAACTGTTTTGCGGATCGCGACAACGCTGGGCGCGGCCTCCAGACCTTCGATCAACGCACCACCATCCACGCTGTTACTGCGATCGAATCGGCGCTCCTGGATCTCCTCGGGCAATTTCTTGAGCTTCCGGTCGCCGCGCTCCTTGGGGAAGGGCAGCCGCGTCTCTCCGTGGATGTTCTCGGCTATCTCTTCTTCATCGGCGACCGCGGCAAAACTGACCTGCCATATCGCGAGGAAAGTTCTTCCTCGGATCCCTGGTTTCGCCTCCGTAATGAGGAAGTGCTGACCATCCCCGCGCTCCTTCGCCTCACAGATGCCGCCGAGCAGCGCTACGGCTTCCGCGACTTCAAACTGAAAGGCGGCGTACTCCCCGGTTCCTTTGAGATGGAGGCCGCGGCCGCACTCGCCGGGCACTTTCCACAGGCTCGTATCACACTCGACCCCAACGGCGCCTGGTCGCTCGACGAAGCGATCGCGCTCTGCAAAGACCGTCGCGACGTTCTCGCTTACGCCGAAGACCCATGCGGGGCCGAACAAGGCTACTCGGGTCGGGAAATCATGGCTGAGTTTCGCCGCGCTACGGGCATTCCTACCGCCACTAATATGGTCGCTACCGACTGGCGCCAGCTTCATCATGCCGCCCGGCTTCAGGCCATCGATATCCTGCTTGCCGATCCGCATTTCTGGACCATGCGGGGCTCCGTGCGCGCTTCACAATTCTGTCGCGATCACAACCTCACGTGGGGCTCGCATTCCAATAGTCACTTCGACATATCCCTGGCCATGTTCACGCACGTCGCTGCAGCAGCCGCCGGAAATGTCACCGCCATCGATACGCATTGGATCTGGCAGGACGGGCAAAGGCTCACCCGCGAACCCCTTCGCATCGCCGGCGGGTCGGTTGCGCTTTCTGACCGCCCCGGCCTCGGCGTTGATCTGGATATGGAGCAGATCGAGCGGGCCAATCAGCTTTGGCAGCGAATCGGCGTCTCTGGCCGCGATGATGCCGCAGCGATGCAGTTCCTTATCCCGGATTGGAGCTTCGATCCGAAGAGGCCCTGCCTTGTGCGCTAATGCGCCGCGCGAGTGGCCGACTGAGTTATTCGTATTTCCGAGGCAGGATACTGGAGCACCGGGCGGGAATTGAACCCGCGAATACTGGTTTTGCAGACCAGCGCGTTAGCCACTTCGCCACCGGTGCTCATTTCGCCGCGCTTGCCCGGCGCGGCGTTGCGTCACATGTCTGACAGCGTGCGACGCCGTCGGACGCGCGCTGATTTACGACTGCGGCTGCGAGGTCGTCCGCAGGTATGGCTTCACCGTCTTGTAGCCGGGGAACACCTTATCCGCTTCCTCATTTGTCACCGCGCCGGTGATGATCACGTCCTCCCCCTGCTTCCAGTTCGCCGGCGTCGCCACTTTGTGCTTCGCGGTCAGCTGCATCGAATCCAGTACCCGCAGAATCTCGTCGAAGTTACGCCCCGTCGTCATCGGATAGGCCAGGTGCAGTTTGATCCGCTTGTCCGGCCCGATCACAAACACCGTGCGCACGCAGGCGTTGTTCGCCGGTGTGCGGCCTTCCGAGGTCTCCCCGGCGTCTCCTGGCAGCATGTCGTACAGCTTTGCTATCTTGAGCTCCGGATCCCCGATCATTGGATAATTCACCTGATGCCCGGTGACGTCGTGGATATCCGGCTCCCACTTCTTGTGGCTGGCAACTGGATCGACGCTCAGTCCGATCACTTTCGCCCCGCGCTTCGCAAACTCTTTCTCCAGCCCGGCGACCGCGCCCAATTCGGTCGTGCACACTGGAGTGAAGTCCTTGGGGTGCGAGAACAGCACGGCCCAGTTGTCGCCGATCCACTCATGAAAATGGATCGTGCCCTGTGTGGTTTCGGCTGTGAAGTCAGGGGCAATATCGTTAATGCGCAATGTCATGCGGCGTCTCCTCTGGAGAATTCCATTTCGATGCAGTCCAATAAAAAGCCCACCCGGTCAGCGGGTGGGTTCTGAGGATCCTGAAATCTCGATCGCCTCTCTCAGAAACACACCCGCATGATGCAGCCGCGACAGCAGCCGCAGGCACACATCCGGGTTTGAGAAGAAGCGCTCACTCCTCAACAGCCTAGGGCCAGGCGATGGTCGTTGTCAATCCAGCTGCCAGGCTCGACAACTATCTCGTAAGGCTCTCTGCCAGCGAAGCCAGCTCTCTTTTGGCGCGGGGCCCGACCCGAACCGATGACAACACGGAGCGGTGAGACTCACGTGATCGAGAAGCATCTGCAGGCCGATTGCTCCTGGCCACGCCCACAGCCCAGCGCAGCCGTTTGTGCGAGAGCATAAACTTCACGATGAAGAGACTGCCACCGTAGACCGCGACAAAAGTCAGCGGGAGCAGTACGAAAATGGCCCGCGAACTGTTCACCAAATCGACTGATATGAAGTGGGGTAGCGCTCTAACAATCACGAAGCGAAAAAGGACGAGCGCAACCATGTGCGTCAGATAAAGTCCGTAAGTGTGCGCCCGGACATCCACGAATCGCGGCCAGACAGCTCGTTTCAGCTTGACGATCCCCAGTACAACCACGATGGAAGCCAGTTGGTTGGTGATCCTTAGCGTGTTCAACGCATCTTCGGAGTGACGAGAAACGAGCAATCTTGCCTCTCCCAGCGCCAGCACATTCGTCACCAGAATCAACGCGATCATAAGAGCCATTGGAATGTGGCTGAGCCACTTTTCAATCGCTTTAAAGTGCCAGGCCCCCCATGCTCCCAGCCAAAGATAGAAAACGAATCCAAACACTGCACGGGTGTGTTTTACCGGGATCCAGCCGCCGTAGATGTTGGCGGCATAAAAGAGGCTCAGCAGGAGGAAGGCCAGACCCATGCGGTAATCCCGAAGTCTGCGGCGAAACACCAATAGAACAGCCAGCGCGATTATCAGGTTGGGAACAAACCAGTAGGCGGTATCCAGCAGGCCTTTCGAAAATTCGGCGTAGACACGGCTCACAAGATCAGCAGAGTGAAATGTCACTCGCCTGTGAGCGAAATCGGCGGTGAGCGAGAGGCTGCTGTAAAAGCCATACCAGATCGTCCATGGCAGGGCTACACTTCTCAGCCGGCGACTGAAGTATTGCAGAGAACTGTAATCGTCAATGCGCTCGCCGAAGAGGAACCCGGCAACCAGAAAAAATCCGATGGTCCCGAACTTCAGAGCCTGAAGCAACCAGGTTGTGGAAGCGCCGGAGCAAGTGTCGATGGTGTGCGCGGCGATGATCGCTGCCATCGAAACAAAGCGCACGTTGTTGGCGAAAAGGTGATTGGCGTCAGTACCTGACGGTCGAGTCGCCTGTCCGGCTGATTGTATGCTGGTAGATTTGTCTGGGTCGACAGGGCACCGAACAGCAGCGACAATTGGGCCCATAGCAAAAAAGCTCCGATCAATATGATCCGGAGCTTAATCTGCTTTGTGGACACGCCCAATCAGTAAAGGGGTCGCGCTCATTCCGCCAGTACTGAAAATGTGAGGCACTTCCGTTGAAATTCCCAAAACAGGAATGCAAATGCCCAGTCTGCGCCCAAACGTTCGGACGGGGAATGCGTGTGATTCAGCGAGCTTACCGTGGATTCTGCCCCAGTACCTGGTAATTGTGGGCAATCTGCATCGACATGACCCCCACATAGGCAAACTGGGCAACGCGGGCCAGCGGGCGGTGATTGTGGCGAACCAAATAGCGGTAGGCTTCGAAATTCAGGGCGACCGTACCGGCTTGAAATGCCGCAAACGCCGGCTTATTCTTCACCAGGCCATTGGGCAGCATCGCCTCGTGGTAGTACTGCGGTTCTGTAAGCGCCTTCTCCGTGGTGGTAAAGTCCAGCACCCGCAGGGTCGCAGTTGCCCCCAGAAGACTCCAGTCCAGTAAATTCAACCGGGGCTTCTTTTCCTGCACCTGTGGGGCCTCGACTGGAAAAACACCCATCGCGGAGCCACTGAAATCGTCGCCGGGCTGCGCGTCGGACGCGACGTTGGGCAACGGAGCGTTGGCCAGCATGGCGGTTTGTTGTGCGGGACAACTGGCGATGCACAGGAACGAGAGAACTGGCAGAAACAGAACAGCAGAGGGGAGTTTCATGTTTTCCTCATCGGCTTGAACGGCCTGTACTGTTCCGGATGTGTCGAAAAGAAGGCAGGAACAAATACAAGTCGTGCAGTGAGTTTGGCTCGTGGCATGCGGTTTGGGGATTCGTGGCGTTGAGCCTTTGTGCCACCCCCGCAGGTCTCTTCAAGTGATGAGTGAGTGTGGCACAGAAATCGTATCGTTGTGCACTTATCTTGCGTCACTTCAACAAGTTACGGGAGCGCTACCGGTTCATAGCTCTTCAGTGAACGGAGCGTGTGACTGTCACGCTAAAAATCAGTTACCAGTGCGGCAGAAAAATGCAACAGCAATGATTACCGATGCGCGACAGCCTATTCGGGTTTGGATGCCCAAATGAAATGAAATGAGAAAAATAGCGGATGGCGCGCAGGTAACCATGGCGGGGAACGGTGGTGTTTTGGGTGGAATTGGAAAGTTCCTGACCGAACGCGCAGCGAACAGGTAACGGTAACCACTCCGTTGTTAATGCGGAATACTCCAGCGGCAAGATGAGTTCAGGATCAGCGCCGCACGCTCTCGCGGGTTCAGCTCTCTGCCGTTCGAGCGAAGATTCCAAACTGCGGATAGCGTTTCTGGCGCACAATCCAGCGCGAGCAGCAAGTTCAGCTCTGCGCTCGAACCAGTTTCTACGGAGGAGCGCCACCCTATGCAGAAAGCAGTGCCGCTATCCCAGCCGCGATCTGCTGCCGAACTCGCTGCGATGCCGGCTGTAGGAGAAGTAAATCCCCAGGCCGATGAACAGCCAGATAAAGAAAGCTGTCCAGGTCAGGACTTCCAAACCCATCATCAGCACGATGCAGAAGATGATGGAGAGCACCGGGAAGACCGGCCCCAGAGGCGCCCGGAAGGCGCGCGGCCGTTCCGGTTCGCGATAGCGCAGGATCAGGACGGCGATTGAAACCAGCACAAAAGCGAAAAGAGTGCCGATATTGGAAAGGTTCGAAACCGTTCCGATGTCCAGCAGCCCGGCCGGAATTCCCACCACGAATCCAGCCACCCACGTCGCCACTGCCGGCGTGCGAAATTGTGGATGAATGTGGCTGAAGATATTCGGCAGCAGCCGGTCGCGCGACATGGCGAACCACACGCGCGCCTGGCCGAGCTGGAAAACGAGGATCGAGGAGATCATGCCCAGCATCGCGCCGATGAGGACGATCAGTTCTACCCAGCGGAGCGCATGTCCTCCTGGCGCGACCGACAGCCGCTTCAGTGCATTGACGACCGGGGCCGCGTCGCCCATGATCGACTGCCAGGGCACGATGCCACTGAGCACGATTGCGACGCCGCCATAGAGCAAAGTGCAGGCCACCAGCGTGGCCAGAATCCCGAATGGCAAGTCGCGCTGTGGATTGCGGCATTCCTCGGCCGCCGTGGAAACCGAATCGAACCCGATGTAGGTGAAAAAGATGATCGACCCGCCCGACAACATGCCGGTCCATCCGTTCGGCATGAACGGATGCCAGTAATGCGGTTTCACGAAACTTGCGGCGGCGAAGATGAATGCCAGGATCGCGACGATCTTTACCAGCACGAGAATATTGTTCGTGCGCGCTGACTCGCGGATGCCCCGCACGAGGACCACGGTCAGGATCATCACGATGAGGAATGCCGGAATATTGAATCCGAAGTGCCAGCCTGGGTTATAGAGATTGTTGCCCGCAAAGTCCTGCAGCCCTGTCGGCAGATAGGCAGGCGAGATCCATCGCAGTGCCGGATGGATGCCGAACCACTCGACCAGAGCTTCGATGTGTGCCGCGAATCCCACGCTGACACTCATATTTGAGAATGCGTATTCGAGAATCAGGTCCCACCCGATGATCCACGCGATCAGCTCGCCCATGGTTGCGTAAGTGTATGTGTACGCAGAGCCGGCGATTGGAATCATTGACGCCAGCTCCGCGTAGCAGAGTCCGGTAAAGACGCACACAATCGCGACCAGCACCAGCGAAACCGCCAACGCGGGCCCCGCGCCCGGGCGGCCCGCCATGGCCGTGTGGGTAAGGAGGTAGTGGACCAGAGGGGTGTTGCTGATTTCCGGTGAGTCGAATTTCTGCCCTGCCATCGCCGTTCCGATGACGGTGAAGATGCCCGAGCCGATCACCGCGCCGATGCCGAGTGCGGTCAGCGAAATCGGTCCCAGGGTTTTCTTCAGTGCATGTTCCGGACGTTCCGATTCCGTGATCAGCTTGTCGATCGATTTGCGCGCGAAGATTTGCCGCGGTTGACTTCCTTCGGGCCGGGATGGAGGCACGGGCGGATCGGGCAACGACAGCTCCTGCGGGGAGGAGTGGGGTGTTGTGTGAGTGTAAAGGTTTCACGGGGCGGGCGGAAGAGGTTCGCCAGCCCCGTCGGTTTTCGCTG
The DNA here is from genome assembly GCA_035545435.1 of Acidobacteriaceae bacterium. GTDB lineage: Bacteria > Acidobacteriota > Terriglobia > Terriglobales > Acidobacteriaceae > Palsa-343. Next base: position 9,277 of record DASZYN010000620.1, read on the forward strand.
CGGAGAAGGGGGCGCTCTATCGCTTCGACTGCCCGCGCGCCAACTTTCTCACCTTCTTTTTCTGTGAACCCCTTGGAGTCGTCCGCTTTGCTTTGGGGGCGGCCTTCTTACGCGCCGTGCGTTTCACCTTCTTGCGTTCTGTTTTATCCGTAATCGATTTCGTATTCGCCATAGGATCCTTTTTCGGAGCAGGTTTCGGGGCCTTTACAGCCGCTCGAGCTGTGCGAATTTCTCCACCAGCTTTTTCACTCCGAATCCTGAAAATTGTACCGTAATCTTCGCATCGTCTCCGTCGCCCTCGCGCCTGAACACGATGCCTTCGCCGTATTTCGGGTGCCGGACCCGCTGCCCGCTGCGGAAACCCTTCGCGCCGGTTGGTTCCGGAACATCCAGCTTTGGCCGCGAGCTCCGCGCCGGCACGCTCCGTCCCGCAGGTCCCCGTCCCGTGAAGAACTTCGCAATGTTGTCCACCGAATCCCGCGGCCGCTCATTGCGCGCGGCTTGTCCAGGGCGCTCCGTCCGAAACGCGGCGCTCTGATCTTCATCTTCGTAGCTGTAGTGACGCGAGCCGAATTCGTCATCACTGCTGCGGCCAAAGCGCGATGGCGTCTGCGAGTACTGCGCCGCGTAGCCGCCCCAGCCCGTCGATCGCGTTCGCCCCCCGCTCAAATCCTCCAGCAGATGCTCCGGTATTTCCTCCAGAAAACGCGACGCAATCGACGCCTCCGGCATATCGTTCCCATACCGCCGCCGATATCGCGCTCGCGTCACCACCAGTGAATCCATCGCCCGGGTCAGCCCCACATAGCACAGCCGGCGTTCCTCCTCCATCTGCGGCGGATCGTTCAGCGTCCGCGAGTGCGGGAACAACCCTTCCTCCATCCCGGCCAGCACCACGAGCGGAAACTCGAGTCCCTTCGCTGCATGCAGCGTCATCAGGGTCACGCGCGCCTCCGGATCGTACTGGTCTACATCGCTCACCAGCGCCGCGTGATCCAGAAACTCCGCGAGCGTCTCGCCGCGCTCGTGCGCATCCTGTGCCGCATTGGCCAGTTCCTTGAGGTTTTCAATCCGCGAAAAGGCCTCCGGCGTGCCTTCCTCCTCCAGCGATTTGATATACCCCGTCCGATCGATGACGAACTTGATCAGCTCCGGCAGCGTCGCGGCCCCACCCGGCTTCCTGAATCCTGGAACAGCTTCGTCTTCCGATCCCTGAGCTCTGAGCTCTGAGTTCTGTGCCTGGGCATGCTCTACCGGCGCCTCTTCTGCGAACACCGAGAACTTCGCCGGCTCAAAATCTTCTGCGCTCTCTGATATGTAATCATCGGCCGCAAGGCCAGGGTCGGCGTCGTGGGTCAAGGCCAGCATCCCCTGCGCACCGAAGTCGAAGCTCGTGTCGTCGACCGCAGCGAACTCGGTAGTCGCCTGCGGAGCCACATCCGCGGTCAGCTTCTCCACAAATCCGGCTCCCACCATCGCCCGCGCATCGGTGATGATCCGCCGGAAGCCATCCAGAGCCTGCAGCGATCGCTGCGGCAGCAGCTGCTTCTCGAGCGCGCGATCGATCCCCGTCCAGATGCTCGATCCTGTTTCCAGGGCGATCCGCTCCAGAGTCTCCATCGTCGTCTTTCCGATTCCGCGCGCGGGCGTGTTCACCACCCGCTGCAGCGCGATCGAGTCGTGCGGATTCGCCACCAGCTTCAGATAGCTCAGCAGATCCTTAATCTCCGCGCGCTCGTAGAATGAAAACCCGCCCACCATCGTGTAGGGGATGTTGTACCGTCGCATCGCCTCTTCAATCAGCCGCGACTGTGAATTGGTCCGGTACAGCACCGCCGCTTTGCCGCCATCTCCGCCCTCTTCGCCCGCCTTGCGCAAATACTTCTGAATCGAATCCGCAACGAAAAGCGCCTCGTTCTCACCGTCCGGAGCCTCGTAGTATCCGATCAATGCACCGCCCTGGCGGGAGGTCCACAGCCGCTTGCCTTTGCGCTGCGCATTCCTCGCCACCACGGCCGATGCTGCTTCCAGAATGATCTGGGTCGACCGGTAATTCTGCTCCAGCCGCACCGTCTTCGCGCCCGGAAAATCCTTCTCGAACTCAAGGATGTTGCGAATGTCCGCGCCGCGCCACGAGTAAATGCTCTGATCCTCGTCGCCCACCACGCAGACGTTCTTCTCCTCGCCCGCAAGCAGCTTCATCAGTTCGTATTGCGGCCGGTTGGTGTCCTGATACTCGTCGATC
>DASZYN010000621.1:0-4467 GCA_035545435.1 Acidobacteriaceae bacterium
GTCTCGGCCGGTGGCGGCGGTGGAGGTGCCGGAGATTCGTGCCGCGGAGGCGTCACGTGGCGAGGTTCTTTCCGGGGAGCCGGAGGAGCGGAATCGGGCCGCAACTGCGGCTGCGTCTCGGGCGTTGTCGCGGAAGCGATCTGCGGCTGGACAGTCAGATTGTTGACGACCGTTGTCACTCCGGGCACAGCGCCGGCGTCGTTTCCTGCAAGAGCCCGCGAAGCGGGATCGGCAGCCGTGCCGCTGAGCGTGACCACACCGTGGTTCACGGCGACCTGAATGTTCTGCCCCGTGAGCGCACTTTCACTTTGCAGTTTTGCCTGAACCGAGCCCGTGAGCTGCTGATCGGAGGGCGGAGCCGCCTGGCGGCTGCACCCGAGACTCATTCCCAACAGGGCAATAAGGATGGAAGGAAGAAGGAGGGTCTTTCTCATGCTGATTCCTTTCGCGGACATGCGCCGCACAATTCGCGATTGAGCTCATGAACGCGCGCGGGAAGCGGTATATAACCGGTGTATATTAGACGCGCCTGGAACTCCGGCAGCGTCAGAAAACGCGACCGCATCACACTGAGTGTAGCTGCAGGAACAAGAGGCGCGGAGAGGGTCGTCGCAGGTTTCCGGTGAGCAAAAGAGCGACGGAGGAGCTGCGTGGAGTGTGCGGGGCTCAGTTTGCAGCGCCTGCACGAAGCCAGTACCATTGCATTTGGCGAATCGGTTTCATTCTTAAGGAGATAAAGTCATGGCAGATGAAAAACAGTCCAGCGGCTTCAGCTGGTTCCTGGCAGGATTGGGCCTCGGTGCCCTGATTGGCGTGCTCTACGCGCCCAAGGCGGGCAGGGAAACGCGCGAAGAATTGATGAGCAGCGCGCGTGAAGGAACCGAATACCTGAAGCAGAAGAGCCGCGATGCCGTCGATCAGGTGAACGATCTGGTGGATCGCAGCAAAACACAGGTGAATGACTATGTCGGCCGCAGCAAGGAATATGTGGAACGCGGACGCGCTCAGTGGGACGAATTCGTGAATCAGGGACGGCAGTTCGTGAATGACCAGACCGGTCGCGTCTCCGCCGCAGTGGACGCCGGACGGCAGGCCTACCAGACCAACGCCGGCCAGAATCCGGAAGGTATGTAAGTCTGAGTCGCGTGGCTGGCGCTGGGCACAGCGCCGGTCAGAGCACTGTGTGGTGCGCTGACAGCCCGTCGCGGCGGCGGATTCAGCAGGGAGTTGAGCATGTCTCACAATATTCCGGAGTGGGTTTACATCACCTTCACCGCAGTGACGGCTGTGGGCGTGCTGATGCAGGCGCTGGTGTTGCTGGGCATGCTGCTCGCCCTCAAGGGTGCCCTGAAGCGAGTGAATGAAGTGACCGCGAAGGCTGAAGACATCGCGGTGCCGGCGTTTGAATCCACGCGCGATTTGCTGAAGGATATTTCGCCCAAGCTGAAAGTGGCGGCGCAAAATCTGATGGAAGTGAGCCAGACGGCGAAAGAAGTGAGTAACACGGTGCGCGCCGAATCCACGCAGATGGCGGTAGCGCTGAACGATGTGCTCGCGCGAGCCTCTGTCCAGGTTGATCGCGTGGACGAGATGGTGACCGGCACCCTGAGCAGCGTTGCGCATGCCACGTCAACATTGCAGCGAGCGGTGTCCGGCCCGGCGCGCCAGGTAGGAGCCCTCCTGAGCGGGCTCCGGGCGGGGTTCGACGTTTTGAGAAAGAAAGAGAATGGGGTTCACGCCGCGGCTGACGGCGACCACTTCGTTTAGAAGCACCGCATTCTGATCCGTTCAAAGGTTCACACTGCCTGGCATTCGTGAAGCGATGTGTCCCCGTCGGGGTGCGGGGATTCGCGTTCGGCGGAGGGCAGCACGTTGACCTCGAGTAACACCCCGCCCGGGCTGCTCCCGGCCCTCTCCCTGCATCCAACCCAGCACCAGGAATTCAACCCAGGATCCCTCTCGAAAAATGAAGGACTGCATTGAGCAGACGCCTCGAATGGAGGCGCGCGCGCCGCTGTCAACCTACCGGCTCCAGCTCCACGCGGGCTTTACCTTCGCGGATGCCGAGGCGGTGCTGCCTTATCTTCACGCTTTGGGCATTGGGGATTGCTACGCCTCGCCGATCTTCGAGGCCCGCCCCGGCAGCATGCACGGCTACGACGTCACCCGCCACGATCGTCTGAATCCCGAGCTGGGCGGTGAAGAGGGATTTGCGCGTTTCTCCGCACGCCTCCGCGCCCTCGGGATGGGCCTCCTGCTCGACATCGTGCCCAACCACATGGGCGTCGGCAACGATTCGCAGTGGTGGCAGGATGTGCTGGAAAACGGGCGGGCCTCGCAGTACGCCAGCTATTTCGACATCGACTGGAATCCGCTCAACCCGGACATGAAGGACAAGCTCCTGTTGCCGATCCTGGGCTCGCAGTATGGCGAGGAACTGGAGGCGAAGCGGATTCAGGTGGTGCTGGTGGACGGGAAGCTGATGGTGCGGTACTTCGACCATCTGGTTCCCATTGCTCCGCGCACGATTCAGGCCATTTTCCCCACGACAGAGCTGGATGAGCTCGGCGTGCCGCAGTCCTTTCGAGAGATCCTGCGCGAGACCGCCCATATTCCTCCCCACGACACCACCGACACAACCCTGGTGGCGCAACGGCGCCAGCAGCTGGCAGAACTGAAGCCCCGGTTGCGAGAAGCGCTGCTCGCCCCGGAGATGCAGCCGATCCTCGGCAAAGCGCTGGAGCGGATCAACGGAATCGCCGGCGATCCGCGGAGTTTCGACCGCTTGCACGACCTGCTGGAGCAGCAGCCCTACCGGCTGGCCTACTGGCGCGTCTCGAGCGAGGAGATCAATTACCGCCGCTTCTTCGACATCAACGACCTCGTGGGTCTGCGCATGGAAAACGGGGACGTCTTTGCCGAAACGCACTGCCTCATTCGCCGTCTGCTGGCGCGCGGCGATGTGACCGGGCTGCGTATCGATCATGCCGACGGAATGTTCAATCCCCGGCAATATTTGATACGGCTGCAGTTGCTTTATGTAGCGGCGCACTGTTGCGGCGAAACCCCGCAGGGACCGACCGGCGAGAACGGCATCGAGGACGAAGTGCGCGATGCGATGCGGGGCTGCGACTGGTCCACAACCCAGGGCCCCCTGTATGTGGTGGTGGAAAAGATTCTCGAGCCGCGCGAATCCTTGCCCCGCGAATGGCCGGTGCGGGGAACCTCGGGGTACGACTTCGTTTACCTCGGGAATCAGATCTTCATCTACCGCGAAAACGAGGGGCGCTTCACTGACTTTTATCAGCGGGTCACCGGAGAAACAAAGGACCCGGAGACGATCATCTACGAGTCGAAGCTGAACGTGATGCGCAACGCTCTGTCCAGCGAGACGTATGTGCTCACCAATCTGCTGAGCCGGCTGGCGTCGGCGAATCGCCAGGTGCGCGACTTTACCGACGATCTGCTGGAGACTGCGATCCGGGAAACGATCGCCTGTTTTCCGGTGTATCGGACCTACATCGACGATCGCGGCCAATACACCGAGCGGGATCGCGCGTTTACACGCCTGGCCGTGGCGCGGGCGAAGCGGCGCAATCGTGAAACCGACGAATCCGTGTTCGATTTCCTCGAGAGGACCCTGCTGCTCCACGGACAGATGGCCGACGAGATTGACCCTGCCCAGCTTTATTTCGCGCTGAAATTCCAGCAGCTCACCGGGCCCGTGATGGCGAAGGGCGTCGAGGACACCGCATTCTACGTCTACAACCGCTTCCTTGCCTCCAACGACGTCGGCAGTTCGATGGAAGCGTTTGGGATCGGTCTGGAGGACTTCCACGACGCCAGTCGCGCGCGCCTTCAGGTGGCGCCGGACGCCATGCTGGCCACCTCCACGCACGATACGAAACGCAGTGAGGACGTGCGCAACCGTCTCGATGTGCTTTCGGAGATGACCTACGTCTGGCCGTCCTATGTCCGGCGCTGGATGCGCCTCAACGCCCGGCATAAGCGGACCCTGAGCGACGGACGCGTGGCCCCCAGCGCGAACGAGGAGTACTTCATCTACCAGACCCTCGCCGGAGCGTGGCCCTGGCAAATGCGCACCCGCGAAAACCGCGAGGAGTTTCTCGAGCGCATGCAGCAGTACATGACCAAAGCTCTCAGCGAGGCCAAGGTCAATTTGAGCTGGACGAATCCGAACCCGGCGTACGTAGACGCGGTCCATCATTTCCTGCGCGCGATTCTGATGCGCGATGCGCGCGGCCGCGAGCCCCGTTTTGTCGAGACCCTGGGAGAGATTCTCCCCGCTCTGCAGCTGTTCGGAGCCGTGAACTCGCTCGCCCAGGTCGTGCTGAAAGTGGCTTCGCCCGGAGTGCCCGACTTTTATCAGGGCACAGAGATGTGGGACCTGAGCCTGGTCGATCCGGACAACCGCCGCCCTGTCGACTATGAGGTTCGCCGCCAGGC